>NZ_JBEAID010000015.1:0-106638 GCF_040064585.1 Klebsiella sp. CN_Kp113
TAGCCCGGCTAAGCGCAGCGCGAGCCGGGAAAAAAGCGGAGATGACATTGCGCGCGGCTTCCCGGAGGCGGCGCTTGACGCGCCTTGTCCGGGCTACAAAACCTTGACCGCGCCAGCCTGCTCCATGACCACCAAACGCAAATCCTGCGCAAAGCGCTGGTACTGCGCCTCATTAATCGGCTGCGGATAGCTCAACACGATCAGTTCATGATCGGCGATACCCTGATGATAGGTCGGATGGCGATGCGCCCAGGGATTCGCGCAAAAGCCCATGGTTTCATAAAAGCGCAGGCGCTTATGGGCAACTTCGCTGGTCAGCGGATCGATTTCCAGAACGGTCAGCGGCGCGCGCTGAAGTATTTCAGCTAACAGCCGCTTGCCGTAGCCGCGCGATCGCAAGGTATCGTCGATGGCCAGATGTTCAACGTAGCGATAGTCAGCAAACCGCCAGCAGCCGCTCAGGCCAATAAACTGGCCATCATCGAACCAGGCTTCCAGTTCATAATGCGGATTATCAAGCGCCTGCTGCTTAGCCTCGGCTTCACGCTGCTCGTGCCACGGGAAGGCCCTGCCGTACAGCGCGTCAAGCACGGGAAAATGCGCGGAATCGGTAGAGGTCACTCTTTCTGAATTCAACATGAACCCTCCTGGCTACAAAAACTATCCGCCCTCACGCGGAGGGAGGATAAACGAGGAGAATAGCCTACTCGGCCGCCTCGGCTTTTTTCGCCAGCTTATCGAGCAGCTTCTGATGAATGCCGCCAAATCCACCGTTGCTCATCACCAGAATGTGGTCGCCAGGATGGGCGGTTTTAACAATCATATCCACCAGCGCATCGACATCGGCGCTCCAGTGCGCAGGCTGTACGCAAGCATCAGCCACTTCAGCAACCTGCCACGGGATATGCTGCGGCTGCAGCAGGAAGACCTCGTCCGCGCGACCGAGAGACGGCGCCAGGTCGTCTTTGCAAATGCCCATTTTCATGGTGTTAGAACGGGGTTCAAGCACGGCAAGAATACGCGCGGTACCGCCAACTTTGCCGCGTAGCGCCTGCAGGGTCGCCAGAATCGCCGTCGGGTGGTGGGCGAAATCATCGTATACGGTCACGCCGTTGGCTTCGCCGCGCAGCTCCAGACGGCGGCGGGCGTTGATAAAGCTGCCCAGCGCGTTGGCCGCATCGGCAGGCAGCACGCCGACATGCCGGGCGGCGGCGATGGCCATCAGGCCGTTATGCATATTATGCTCGCCGACCAGCGCCCACTTCACTTCGCCGACTTTCTCGCCGTCCAGCCACACTTCCCAGGAGGAAGCATCGGTGGTGAGCTTTTTCGCCTGCCAGTGCCCCTGTTCGCCAACCAGCTCCTGCTCGCTCCAGCAGCCCATCGCCATCGTCTGCTTCAGATTGATGTCGTTCTCCGGCAGGATAATCTTGCCTTTGCCCGGCACAATACGCACCAGATGATGAAATTGCTTCTGGATAGCTTTTAGATCGTCAAAGATGTCCGCGTGGTCGAATTCAAGGTTATTGAGAATCAACGTGCGCGGGCAGTAATGAACAAATTTGGAACGTTTATCGAAGAAAGCGCAGTCGTATTCATCGGCTTCAATCACGAAGAACGGGCTGTCGCCGAGGCGCGCGGAAACATCGAAGTTGCCCGGAACGCCGCCGATAACAAAGCCCGGCTTGTAGCCGCAGGCTTCGAGGATCCAGGTCGCCATGCCGGCAGTGGTGGTTTTCCCGTGCGTTCCGGCAACCGCCAGCACCCAGCGATCGCGCAGCACGAAATCGTGCAGCCACTGGGGACCGGACATGTAAGGGATATTATTTTCCAGCACCGCTTCCACGCACGGGTTTCCGCGCGTCATTGCGTTACCGATGATCACCAGGTCCGGCTGCGGATCCAGCTGGCTGGCATCATATCCTTGAATTAACTCAATTCCCTGGTTTTCCAGCAGGGTACTCATTGGCGGATAGACGTTCGCATCCGACCCCGTTACCTCATGACCGAGGGAACGCGCCAGCATCGCCAGCCCCCCCATAAACGTGCCACAGATTCCTAAAATATGAATGCGCATTCGTCATTTCCTTCTCTTATCTGAAGCACAGTTTACCGGGATGTTGGGGGGGAAAGAAATGCATTTCAGGCGATTCCGTATTTTGCTGGCGCGATTCACCAGTGCGAACTTTTTTTATTCTTTGTTAAGATTGTTATGTTCGTTTTACTTCACATAAACATGCAGGGAACGGGTTATGAAAACGTTAGGTGAATTTATTGTCGAAAAGCAGCACGAGTTCTCTCACGCAACCGGCGAGCTTACTGCTTTGTTGTCGGCGATAAAGTTAGGCGCCAAGATCATCCACCGCGATATCAACAAGGCCGGCCTGGTCGATATCCTGGGTGCCAGCGGTGCTGAAAACGTTCAGGGCGAGGTTCAGCAAAAACTCGACCTGTTTGCCAATGAAAAGTTGAAAGCCGCACTGCGAGCACGCGATATTGTTGCCGGGATCGCCTCTGAAGAAGAAGATGAGATCGTCGTCTTTGAAGGATGCGAACACGCCAAATACGTGGTGCTGATGGACCCGCTGGATGGATCTTCTAACATCGACGTTAACGTCTCTGTTGGCACGATCTTCTCTATTTACCGCCGCGTCACGCCGGTGGGCACCCCCGTTACCGAAGAAGATTTCCTGCAACCGGGCAACCGACAGGTCGCTGCGGGCTATGTGGTGTATGGCTCCTCGACGATGCTGGTTTACACCACCGGCTGCGGCGTCCACGCCTTTACCTATGACCCCTCCCTTGGCGTCTTCTGCCTGTGCCAGGAGCGCATGCGCTTCCCGGAAAAAGGCAACACCTACTCGATTAACGAAGGTAACTACATTAAGTTCCCGATGGGCGTGAAGAAGTACATTAAGCACTGCCAGGAAGAAGATAAAGAGACCCAGCGCCCGTATACCTCACGCTACATCGGCTCTCTGGTGGCGGATTTCCACCGCAACCTGCTTAAAGGCGGCATCTATCTCTATCCGAGCACCGCCAGCCACCCGGACGGTAAACTGCGCCTGCTGTACGAATGCAACCCGATGGCGTTCCTTGCGGAACAGGCGGGCGGTAAGGCCAGCGATGGTAAAGAGCGTATTCTGGATATCATCCCGGAAAGCCTGCATCAGCGCCGTTCTTTCTTCGTCGGCAACAACCATATGGTTGAAGACGTCGAAAACTTTATTAAAGAGTTCCCGGACGCGTAACCCGCCTCTTCCCCTCCCGCCTTACGGGAGGGGAAATCCTTCCGTCAGTGCCCCACCCTTGTCACCGGCGAACTCTGCCGATTCTCCCACAGCACCGTCAGGCCGCGCTGCAGCGCGATAAAGATGAACAGCAGGATACCGATAGCGATCTTGGTCCACCATGAACTCAGCGTACCGTCGAAGTTGATGTAGGTTTGAATCAGCCCCTGAATGGCGACGCCAAACAGCGTGCCGAGAACCGTCCCCACCCCACCGCTCAACAGCGTACCGCCGATAACCACCGATGCAATCGCGTCCAGTTCAACGCCAACGCCCGCCAGCGCATAGCCCGCCTGGGTATAGATGGAGAAGACGATCCCCGCCAGCGTCGCCAGCCCGGTAGAGAGCATATAAATGCGGATCGTCGTGCTCCGCGTGGAAATCCCCATCAGGTTCGCCGAAGTCGCATTACCGCCGATGGCATAAACCTGATTGCCAAAGTGGGTGCGGTGGGCCATAAAAATTCCGCCGATCACCACCAGCAGCATCAACAGCCCCATCGCGCTCAGACGCCCGCCGCCGGGGATGGTCCATGCCAGTCCTGACAGCGCGTCATACACCGGATGATTAATGGGAATCGACTCTTCCGAGACCAGGTAGCTGACGCCGCGCAGGAAAAACATCCCGGCGAGGGTGATGATGAACGCCGGGATCTTCAGCGCATCAATAAGCAGGCCCATAAACGCGCCAAAGGCGCAGCCCATCACCAGCACCAGCGGAAACGCCACCAGCGGCGAAATCCCCCAGAAACCGATCGCTTTAGCGAGAAATACGCCGGTAAAGGCGATCACCGACCCCACCGACAGATCGATCCCGCCGGAGAGGATCACGAAGGTCATGCCGACGGCGATGATCCCAAGAAAGGCATTGTCGGTCAGGATATTGCAGATCACCCGCGTCGAGGCAAAGCCGGGAAACTGGGTCAGGCAGTAAAGGTATCCCAGTACGAAGACCGCGAGGGTAATCATTAACGGTAAATTACGTTTTATCATGGCCGCGCATCCCCTTCAGTATGCTGATAAAGCGCGGCGACTGGACGATCAGTACGCACAGCACCACCACCGCTTTGACTACCTGATTAAGCTCCGGCGGGAATCCTGACAGCAGGATCCCGGTATTCATCCCCTGGATAATCAGCGCCCCGACGACCGAGAGCAGCAGGTTAAAGCGCCCGCCCATCAGCGAGCCGCCGCCGATAACCACCGCCAGGATGGCGTCCAGCTCCAGCCATAGCCCGGCATTATTGGCATCCGCGCCGCGAATATCCGCTGCAACGATAATGCCGGCAATCGCCGCGCAAACGCCGCTCAGCACGTAGGCCAACATCACGACGATGCGGGTATTTACCCCGGCGTTTTTTGCCGCGCGAATGTTAATCCCCACCGCTTCGATAAACATCCCCAGCGCGGTTTTGCGGGTAAACAGCCAGAACAGCGCCAGCGTCACGATGGCGATTATCACCGGCGTCGGGAACAGCAGTAGCGATCCGCTGCCGAGCCACGCCAGATGCGGAGAGTCAAAGGTGACGATCTGCCCGGAGGTGATCAGCTGCGCCACGCCGCGTCCGGCGACCATCAGGATCAGCGTGGCGACGAACGGCTGGATCTTCAGCACCGCCACCAGAATGCCGTTCCACAGACCGGCCAGCGCGCCGGCCCCCAGCGATGCGAGCAGCACAACCGTCAGGCTGTGCCCCGCCACGGTCATTGACGCCGCCGTTGCGCCGGCAATCGCCATCACCGCCCCGACGGAGAGATCAATCCCGCCGGTGGCGATAACCAGCGTCATGCCAATCGCCAGCAGCGCCACCGGTGCGGCGCGGTTCAAAATATCTATCGGGCTGCCGAACAGTCGCCCGTCCTGGAGCACGATCTGGTAGAAATGCGGGGCGACCAGGCTGTCAACGACCAGCACCAGCAGCAGCGCAATAATTTGCGGCATCCCTTTTGGCCAGTTAAAGCGCCGTTTCGGCTGGCCGGTTTTCGGAACAGATTGAGGCATCATCGGTTACTCCTTATGCCGCAATAGCGTTCATGATCGCCGGCACGGAGAGCTCGCTCAGAGCCAGCTCCGCCACCTGCTGGCGATCGCGCATGATAATCACCCGATCGGCGTAACCCACCAGCTCTTCCAGCTCTGAAGAAATGACCAGCAGCGCCAGACCATCGGCGCACAGGGTTTCAATCAGGCGGATGATTTCGGCGTGGGCGCCAACGTCAATACCGCGAGTCGGTTCATCAAGGATCAAGAACTGCGGCTTCGTCAGCAGCCACCGGGAGAGCAGCACCTTCTGCTGATTACCGCCGGAGAGAAATTCGATCGGTTGTTCAGCGCTGGGGGTACGAATACCCAGTTGGCGAATGAAACGTTCGGCAATCTCATTTTGTTCGCGCCGACCAATCGGCCGCAGCCAGCCGCGCTGCGCCTGTAGCGCGAGAACGATATTTTCCCGCACCGAGGCGGCGGCGATAATGCCGTCGGTTTTACGATCTTCCGGACAGAAGCCGATCCCGAGGCAGGATGCCTGATGCGGCGAGCGCAGGGTTTGCGGCTTGCCTTTGATCCACGCTTTGCCGCTGTCGGCGGGTTTAATGCCGAAGATCACCTCCGCCGTTTCCGTACGTCCCGAGCCTAACAGCCCCGCCAGGCCGACGATTTCACCGGGACGGACCTGCAGACTAAACGGTGCGATGGTGCCTTTTTTGCCAAAATCTTCGAAGGCGGCCACCGGCTTATCGCTCAGCAGGGTGCGGCCCGCGCGCTGCAGGGCGTTATGCTCCAGCTCACGGCCCAGCATCATCTTCACCAGTTCAATTTGCGGCAGCTCGCGGGTTTCCCGGCAGCCGACAAAACCGCCGTTACGCAGCACGGTGATGCGATCGCTGACGGCATACACCTGGTCGAGGAAGTGGGTGACGAAAATCAGGCTGACCCCGCTATCGCGCAGCTGGCGCATCAGGGTAAAGAGCATCTCCACCTCCTGGGTATCCAGGCTGGCGGTCGGTTCATCAAGAATTAACACTTTTGCTGACAGGTCGATCGCCCGGCAGATCGCGACAATCTGCTGCATCGCCACCGAAAAGCGGTTCAGCGGTTCACGGACATCAAGAGAAAAACCGTAGGACGCCATCAGCGCGGTGGCGCGCTTTTCCATCTCTTTACGCCGCAGCAGGCCAAAGCGTCTGGGCTCGCGGCCGATAAACAGATTATCCGCCACCGACATATTAGGCAGCAGGTTCACTTCCTGATAGACGGTGCCGATCCCCAGCTGCTGGGCGTGAGCGGTATTTTTCGGCGCGATCTCCCGCCCTTCCAGCCAGATGGCCCCGCGATCGGCATGATAGACGCCGGTCAGCGCTTTGATCAGGGTGGATTTACCCGCGCCGTTTTCGCCTAACAGAGCCATGATTTCGCCCCGGCGCAGGCTAAAATTAACGTTATCCAGCGCCTTCACGCCGGGGAAAAATTTGCTAAGCCCTTCAGTACGAAGGATTTCCTGATGTAATTCGCCGTTCATGCTCTCCCCCTCACCTTTGCCCTCTCCCCGATGGGAGGAGAGGGAAATCAGCCGCGCTTTAGCGACCGGGGACATCCCGGAGGCGGCGGTGAACCTGTGATTCGGCTACTCAGTAGCCCATATTTTTCTTCTTCTCTAACTCTTCTTTCGCCGTATCCGGCAGGTAGAGGGTCGATTTGGTGATGGTGACTTTTTCAGGCAGGGTGCCGTCTTTTTTGTATTTCTCCAGCGCATCGAACGCCGGACCGGCCATATTCGGCGTCAGCTCGACGCTGGCATTGGCCTCGCCGGCCATCATCGCTTTATAGATATCCGGCACGCCGTCGATAGAGCCGGTGAGGATATCTTTGCCCGGCTTCAGCCCGGCCTCTTTAATCGCCTGAATGGCGCCAATCACCATATCGTCGTTATGGGCGTAAACCATGCAGATGTTCTTGCCGTTGTTTTCCGCTTTGATAAAGCTCTCCATGACTTCTTTGCCCTTGCTGCGGGTAAAGTCGCCGGACTGGGAGCGGATAATTTTGATATTAGAGGCTTTAGAAATGGCCTCAGCGAAGCCTTTCTTGCGGTCAATCGCCACGCTGGCCCCCACGGTGCCCTGCAGTTCAACAACGTTACACGGCTTACCGTCGACGGTTTTGACCAGCCACTCGCCGATCAGCTGGCCTTCCAGCACGTTGTTCGCGGTAACGGTGGTCATGTAGAGATCTTTGTCTTTAACATCAATTGAGCGGTCGAGCAGGAATACCGGGATTTTGGCCTCTTTCGCTTCTTTCAGTACCGGCTCCCAGCCGGTCGCTACGACCGGCGCGATGAAGATGGCATCGACGCCCTGAGCGATAAAGGAGCGTACGGCTTTAATCTGGTTTTCCTGTTTTTGTTGCGCGTCGGCAATCTTCAGAGTGATGCCGCGCTTCGCGGCCTCCTCTTTCGCGACGTTAGTTTCGGCCGCGCGCCAGCCGGATTCAGAACCGACCTGCGAAAAACCTACGGTAAGAGGGGCAGCCATGACCATAGACGACATAGCTGCGGAAACTGCTGTGACAAGAAGTAAGCGCTTCCACATAAGAGGATCCTCGTAGGGTTATTGTTGGTTAAAGCCTCACCTGCGGACAAACTATAGACAATCGGAGATGTAACTGAATGCGTTACATCACACTTCAAAAAAGTTAATTAGATGTTAATCAGCGGCCATCTCACCAGCGGAGAGCCGGTGAGGCTTCGCGAGCCGCGCGAGCTTCGCCGTTTATGACGAAATTTTGCACACTTTGAGATATCAAGCATATGCAATGAAAACGGTTACATAATTTTATTCAGTATGCGGCTATGTTTATGGATTTTCAGGCTGTCTTACGCTGAAAAATTCAGACTCCACCCACCCGTTCTGGGGAAAAAGAAGCGAAGACATTCGATGTGAGTTGGCTATAATACCGGGCACTTGTTTGCCATACATTTTAAAGGAAACAGACATGAGCTTACTCAACGTACCTGCGGGCAAAGATCTGCCGGAAGACATCTACGTCGTGATCGAGATCCCGGCGAACGCAGATCCTATCAAATACGAAGTCGACAAAGAGAGCGGTGCACTGTTCGTTGACCGTTTCATGTCCACGGCGATGTTCTATCCGTGCAACTACGGCTACATCAACCACACCCTGTCCCTGGACGGCGACCCGGTTGACGTTCTGGTCCCGACGCCGTACCCGCTGGAGCCAGGTTCAGTCATCCGCTGCCGTCCAGTTGGCGTGCTGAAAATGACCGACGAATCCGGTGAAGATGCGAAACTGGTTGCGGTACCGCACACCAAGCTGAGCAAAGAGTACGATCACATTAAAAATGTGAACGACCTGCCGGAACTGCTGAAAGCGCAGATCACCCACTTCTTCGAGCACTATAAAGACCTCGAAGCGGGCAAATGGGTTAAGGTTGACGGCTGGGACAACGCTGAAGCGGCGAAAGCTGAAATCGTGGCTTCCTTCGAGCGCGCTAAGAAGTAATTCAGCCGCACTCAGGTTCGCAAAAACACCGCCTCCGGGCGGTGTTTTTTTTGGCCGTTGATCCATGCCCGAGCGGCGGCTGACGCCTTAGCCGGGCGACAGCACCCAACGCCACAAAAAACAACGCCACCCGAAGGTGGCGTTATCGTTATTAATACTGGTCTTTATCCAACCAGTTGCCGCTTTCTATCAGCGTGAAGCCCTCAACGGGGCGCTGATAGACATACATCCAGGCGCTACCGTAGGGCGTCTGGATCAGGTGACGAGCATACTCGCCGCCTTTGGTACGCAGCGCATCCAATTCAGCCAGCGTCGATGCGTCAATACGATAGACCTCACCATGTACCGTGCCATCGCCGGGCACCGCGCCTGGATAGTGGCCCAGGCTGTACAGTTGATAATCATTGACACTATGATCGCCCAGCCACTGAGCGTTGGTCATCCAGTGGCTGTTGCCTTGTTTGCGTCGTAAACTGCCGTAAACAAATATTCGCATTGCTAAAACTCAAACTGATAGAGCAAATCGAGAGCCTGGTCTACGCCAGACACAGCTTCCATATATAGCTTAGGCATCAGGCGATAGCGTAACGTCAACGTCGCCAGGGAGTCAAAGATCCCTACCCCATATTTTACCTGCAGACCCGGCAGTACATAGCCGCTGACCACCACTTGGGAGGAGTCGCCCACTCCCTCGGTATCCAGCGCCAGATTGCTTACGCCAAACGTCTCGCCGATTTTACCCACAACCTGACCACTTTGTGCAACCCCCATACCAATAAGCATTGAAGTCATGGCTGCGCTATCGCTCTGTCCGCTGCCTAAACCCTGCCCGCGTAGCAGGTAAGAGAGCGCTTCCTGCTGCGACATCGCCGGATCGGAGAAAATCTCCGCTTTCGGCTGATCGGCCGAGCCGGTCACGCGAACGCCGGCGATAACGTCGTCCTCGGTGGCGTCCGGATTACGAATGGCTTCGATATTCAGCAGCGGCTGATCCGGCGGACCGGAGAACAGCAGCTCGCCTTTACGCACGATCAGATCCTGGCCGTAGGCATGGAAACGCCCTTCCGGGATGTTGATCTGCCCGTTGAGCCCCAGCCCCTGTTTGTCCTGCGCCACTTTCAAATCGCCGGTCAGACGCGCTTTCAGACCAAAGGCGTCGAGACGAACGTTGTTGCCCACGTGAATCGTCAGGTTGCTGTTGATAGGGATACCAGCGCTCTGCTGCTTAATCGGCTGCAGATTTTTATCCAGCATCACTTCGTCAGATGAGACCCCAACGGCGCTTTCCGGCACTTCGTTGACGACGATACGCGCCCAGGGTACGTCAACGCTGCCATCCAGGTTAAACAGGCTTGGCGTGGCGGTAAAGACCACGTCCGGCGACACATCCAGGCGCACCATCGGCGGCACGGTTATCCGCACCCGGCTGCCCTTCGCCGCAATCTGCGCGCGCCAGTTGTCAATCTGCGTCCAGTCGGCGTTGCCGCTGAGCGCAATCTGTCCCTGGCGAGTGTTCACCGTCCCCTGCAGGGTCGAACGGGTACCGGTAAAATTCATCGCCAGCTGGCTCGGCTGCATATCAAACGGCATAAAGTTACCCTCAATATCCACACCGTTCAGCTGCATCTGACCGAAAAGCTGCGGGCTCTGGACGTTACCGCCCAGCGTCAGACGCGCGTTCAGTCTCCCTTCCGCCTTTTCACCGCGCGAGAAGATAGGGTTGATCATCGCCAGCGAGAAGTTGCTGATATTGACGTTACCGCCCAGATTGCGTCGGCCCTGGGGATCGGTGACCTGCACCTGCCCGTCCAGCTGGCCATTGTTGGTCAGGCGAATCAGCCAGCCCAGCTGGGCGCGGTTATTGTGCAGATCGGCCGTGAGGTTCAGGGTATCGAAAGCCACCGGCAGCGGCGCGTCGTTGACCGTCTGCGTCACCTTCACGTTACGCCCGCTCAGGGTGACCTTACCCTGCGGCAGCCCCTCTTTGGTGGTGTCCCAGCTCACATCGGCATTACCGCTAAACACGCCGCTGGCCTGGGTCGCTTCCGGCATAAAGGGCTTGAGCATCGCGAGATCGAAACGGTTGAGGTTCACCACCGCGCGCCCGCTCGCGCCAGCGTCGATGGTCTGCGGTACGCACAGCTCGGCGTTCGGGTTAGTCCAGCAGTGCGGCCCGATGCTGATTTTCTGCTCAAGGTTGCGGTAATCCAGCGCGATATCACGCGTCAGCGCCACCGGCCCCACCGGGGTCTGGAAACGGGTATTGCTCAGCGTGCCTTTCCAGCGCTCCGCTTTGCGGTCAAAGCTCCCCGCCAGCGAGAGCTGCCCGGAGACCGGATCGCCCTGCACCCGCAGCTGCAGGTCGTGCTGCTTCTCATTGCCCTTCGCATTGAGCTGCACCAGGCTGATATTCACGCCCGGCTGGCTAATACGGTCTACGCGTACGTCAAGGTTACCGCCAATCTGGTCGGTGGATTTCACATCACCCTTCACGTTCACCTGAGCCACCGACAGCTCCTGCCAGCGCAGCGCCCGGGCGGTGATATCCGCCAGCAGCTGCGGCGCGTCGACGGTGCCACGAACCTTCACCAGCCCTTTCGCCGTCCCGCCCAGGCCCGGCAGGGCGTTATCGAGATGCGGCGCATCAATGGTGGCGTCGAGGTTTAGGTCTTTGACCCCCAGCTCGCCTTTCACGTCGGCGCTGTTAGGGCCTAAAGCCAGATGCAGGCCGGGGATTTTCCACTGCATATAGCTGTTGCCCTGCAGCGATCCGCTTACATCGACTTTGTTTTGCTTCACGTTACCGGTAATTTTCAGCTCCGGCACCGACATCTGCCAGCTGCCGCCGTACAGGCTGCCCTGGATCTTAATCAGACCGTTGAGCTTCGACGGCCAGTCCGGGACCTCTTTAGCGGTGTTGATACCGTCAAGCGTCAGTTCGCCGCGCCAGCTGATCGCCTGCTGCCAGTTGAGCAGCGCCTTCAGTTCGGTTTTCCCTTCGAGGGCGGCGACGGTGAGCTTATCGAGATTTACCTGCTGCTCGTTGCCCTTCGCGTTCAGGTTAATCTTCGCTGGCGGCAGCGACTGCCCTTTCACCGCGGTGCTAAAGGCCAGGGTGTAGTCGGTCATCTTGCCGTTAAATTTCAGCAGAAGATCGTCAGCCTGATACGCTTTCTCGCCGGTAAACGGCCAGTAGAGCTGCTTGCTTTTCACCTCCATATCCAGCGGCAGGCCGGCCTCAGCCAGCTGCGTTTCGGCGCGCAGCGTCATCGCGACTGGACCATTCAGATCGACGCCGACCGTGAGCTTTTTACGCACTTCGCCGCCCACTTTTAGCTGCACTTTCTCGCCCTTCAGGGGGTCAATATTCAGCGTACCGTTGAGGGTGATATCGACCGGCCAGTTATCCTGCAGCTGCGCGTTACCGGAAGCCGTGACTTTCCCCTGGTCGGAGTCCACGTCCAACGCGTCCAGCTTCATCTGCCCATCGATGCTGCTGACTTTAAGCAGCAGATTGTAGATGGTTATATCGGTATCGCCGGTGAGACGCAGCTGCTCGCCGCGGAACGCCTGAATATTAAGATTCAACGGCAGATGGACGTCAGTCATTTCCGGCAGCACCGGTTTCGAGAACAGCTCTTTCATCGTCTCGCCGAGCGGCTTTTCTTCCGGCTGCGGGTTGTCAATTTTCGGCTCGACAACCTGCTCCTGAGCCACCTTCGCCACCTTCGGCAGCGCGATGAGCAACCCCTGCAGCGAGGTCGGCGTCAGGGTGAGGTTTTTCTCCTGCCAGTTAAGCCCCGTGGAAAAGTCGCGCACCGAGACGGCGGTATCGTCAATTTTTACGTTGACGTTATGCAGCGCCACCCGGCTCAGGGTAACGGGATAAGGCGTGGAGAGATTCAGCGGCCCGCTCTCTTCTTCTTCAACCGGCGCCGCTGGCGGCATCTTGCTGGTATCGATCGCCACATAGATATCGCGCAGGGAGATATCGTTGACGCACAGGCTGCTGTCCCACAGGCAGCGTAGCTTAACGCCCAGATGGAACTGGCCGGCGGTGACCGCCACGCCCGGCTGCTCAAAGCGCACGTTCTCCAGCGTCAGATCGCGCCAGCCGCCGGTGGCTTTACCGATTTCCAGCCCCGGGACCCAGCGATCGGCGGCTTTGATAACCAGATGCAGACCGGTCGTCGTCCCCACCAGGAATCCTACCGTCCCCAGCAGCAGCAGCAGAAAAATCAGTACGCCGAGGCTTATCTTCTTCCATAAACTCATAATTCAGGCCCCAGACCGATGTAAAACTGTAAACCGTGCTCTTCTTTGTCGCCGATCGGTCTGGCGATATCCAGCTTGATTGGCCCGACCGGAGACTGCCAGCGCACGCCGAGGCCGGCGCCGGTTTTAAAGTTGCTTTCGCGGATATCGCTTACCGCTTCGCCGCTATCGACGAACACCGCGCCCCACCACTTGCCGCTCACGTTGTACTGATACTCCAGCGAGCCGGTAGCCAGCTTCGAGGCCCCCATCAGTTTGCCGTCGTCATCTTTTGGCGAGATAGATTTGTATTTATAACCGCGAATGCTGCGGTCGCCGCCGGCGAAGAAACGCAGATCCGGCGGGACTTTGCTGAAGTTATCCGCCTCAATCCAGCCGAGGTTGCCGCGCACCACGAAGCGGTGGCGGTCATAAAGGGTGCGGATCCAGACGTCCTGCGCCTGCATCACAATAAAGTTAATATCCGAGCCCCACATGGTGTTGGAGTAGTCCACCGAATAGCGCTGCGAATCGCCCCAGGTCGGCATCAGGCCGCCGCGCGAACGGGTACGGTTCACCGACACGCCGGGATAGATCAGCATGGTGGTGTTGGTGACGTTGGCCTGGGTAAAGTGGTCAAGGCTCCAGCGCAGGTTCAGCGCGCGCTGCCAGCCGCTCGACATCTCCCAGTAGCGCGAAACGGCCAGGGTGGTGGAGTCAGATTTGGTATCGTTGAGATCCGTACGTTTAAAGCCGCCCTGCATCAGGTAGTACTGCTCCAGGGGGCTTTTTAACAGCGGTACCTTGTAGCTGAAATCAAGCTGCTGTTCAGGGGCGGAAAGGCTGAGGCTGGAAGTGAGGCTGTGGCCGTAGGAGTTCATCCACGGCTTTCTCCAGGTGCCTTTGACGCGCGGCCCGACGTCGGTTGAGTAGCCGACCCCGGTTTCCACGGTGTTCTCTTTACGCGGAGAGACCACGCCCTGCAAAGGCAGCACTTTCGTCTGGCGGGACTTGTCAAACTGCGGTGCCACCACGACGGAGCTAAACCAGCCGGTTGCCGCCAGGCGGCGGTTAAGTTCGGCTAAATCCTGCGAGGTGTAGTAGTCGCCCTGCTTAAACGGCACCAGGTTTTGCAGATATTCGTCGCGAATTTGCGAGCCTTCAAAAGTGACCGGGCCAAAGCGGTAGCGCTCGCCGCTGTTGTAGTCGATATCCCAGAAGGCCTGATGCCGGTCGAGGGAAACGCCAAGCTGGCTTTTATTAAACTCGCTGTCAAAGTAGCCCTTACGCAGCGCAACCCGGGTCAGAGAGCTTTTAAAACTGTCATAATCACCGTGATTGAGGACCGTGCCGATCGCCGGGCGCGTGTTTAGCAAATCCAGATAGTCGCGATCGGTTCGGGCGCCGCCGCGTAAAATCACGTCAGTGCCGCCAATGCGCACCGGTTCGCCGGGCGTGACTTTGGCGATCAGCACCTGACGCCCCCTCGCCGGCGGCGGACGTAAATCAAAATCAATCGTGGGTTCGTAGTAGCCCAGCGCTTTCAGTCCTTCGCGGATAGCATCATCAACGCGCGCGCGAAAGCGCCGGTCCGGCGTGACTTCATCGCTCTGGATCGTAGAGAGTTGGGCGCGGACGTTTTTTTCCAGTTCCCCGGATAGTCCCTCAACCTGCAAACGCACGCTCGCTGCGCTGGCGACCCCGCTGACCAGCAAAACGCTGGCGATACATAACTGGCGGATTTGTAGCACTTTTTCTCCTGAATATCCTTGTTTCCCCCCGAAGGAAACGAAAGTGCCGCTCCACGGCTTAACAAAACCCTAACAACTAAGGGTTGAAAAATAGACGTTATCCCAAATAATTCTTATGTTTAAATCTAGACGTATTAAGCGCGTTTATTGTGTTCAAAGACACGCTTGGTTACAACCTTAACCACATTTTCTGTTTTGAGAGGCCCACCGTGAGTCTATTTGATAAAACGCATCTTGTCGCCCAAGCGGACGCGCTGCCGGGACGCAACACGCCGATGCCGGTGGCTACGCTCCACGCCGTCAATGGTCACTCGATGACCAACGTTCCCGCAGGAATGGAAGTCGCCCTGTTCGCCATGGGCTGCTTCTGGGGCGTTGAACGCCTGTTCTGGCAGCTGCCCGGCGTTTATAGCACCGCCGCTGGCTACACCGGCGGCTATACGCCCAACCCGACCTACCGCGAAGTCTGCAGCGGCGAGACTGGCCATGCTGAAGCCGTGCGCGTGGTCTACGATCCGCAGGTTATCAGCTATGAGCAGCTGCTCCAGGTATTCTGGGAAAATCACGACCCGGCGCAGGGCATGCAGCAGGGTAACGACCGCGGAACGCAGTATCACTCCGCGATTTATCCGCTAACGCCTGAGCAGAGCGAGGCGGCGAAGGCCAGCCTGACGCGTTTCCAGGCGGCAATGAATGAAGCCAACGACCCGCGCACTATCACCACCGAGATCGCGACGGCGAAGCCGTTCTACTATGCGGAAGACGATCATCAACAGTATCTGCATAAAAATCCGTACGGATACTGCGGCATTGGCGGAATTGGGGTTTGTTTGCCGCCGCAGGCCTGATGCGGCTGCACCGTAGGGCAGGCCGCCGGATTGAATAATTTACGCTCTGGCGGCTTTACAGTACCTTACGCTATACTACGCCGTGCTATCGCCGGTCCAGAGCCTTCGGACCGGCTTTTTGTGAATTCCACTTAGCGTTATCCACTTCCCTTCCGAGGATCTGATCTCAACGGTCAGATAAGATATGTTAAACAGTATTTTAGTAATACTTTGTCTGATAGCCGTCAGTGCGTTCTTTTCGATATCGGAAATCTCGCTGGCCGCATCACGTAAAATCAAACTCAAGCTGCTGGCCGATGACGGCAACATCAACGCTCAACGCGTGCTGAAGATGCAGGAAAACCCCGGGATGTTCTTTACCGTGGTGCAAATCGGCCTCAACGCGGTAGCGATTCTCGGCGGTATCGTCGGCGATGCGGCATTTTCGCCGGCGTTTAATAGTCTCTTTAGCCGCTATATGTCCCCGGAGCTCTCCGAGCAGCTGAGCTTTATTATCTCCTTTACCCTGGTCACCAGCCTGTTCATTCTGTTTGCTGACCTGACTCCGAAACGCATCGGTATGATCGCGCCTGAAGCCGTCGCTTTACGCATCATCAACCCGATGCGCTTCTGCCTGTTTCTCTTCCGCCCGCTGGTGTGGTTGTTTAACGGCATGGCCAACAATATCTTCCGCCTGTTCAAAATTCCGATGGTGCGTAAAGACGACATTACCTCCGATGATATTTACGCCGTGGTGGAAGCCGGCGCGCTGGCAGGGGTGCTGCGTAAGCAGGAGCATGAGCTGATTGAGAACGTGTTCGAACTGGAATCGCGCACCGTGCCTTCATCGATGACCTCGCGTGAAAACGTCATCTGGTTCGATCTTCACGAAGATGAACAGAGCCTGAAGAATAAGGTCGCGGAGCATCCGCACTCCAAGTTCCTGGTCTGTAATGAAGACATCGACCACATCATCGGCTACGTTGACTCCAAAGACCTGCTGAACCGCGTGCTGGCAAACCAGAGTCTGGTGCTGACCGGCGGCGTGCAGATTCGCAATACGCTGATTGTCCCGGATACCCTGACGCTGTCTGAAGCGCTGGAAAGCTTTAAAACCGCCGGTGAAGACTTCGCCGTGATCATGAACGAATATGCGCTGGTGGTCGGGATTATCACCCTGAACGACGTGATGACCACCCTGATGGGCGACCTCGTCGGCCAGGGGCTGGAAGAGCAGATCGTCGCGCGCGATGAAAACTCCTGGCTCATTGACGGTGGAACGCCGATCGACGACGTGATGCGGGTGCTGGATATCGATGATTTCCCGCAGTCCGGCAATTACGAGACCATCGGCGGCTTTATGATGTTTATGCTGCGTAAAATTCCCAAGCGCACCGACGCGGTGAAATTCTCCGGCTATAAGTTCGAAGTGGTGGATATCGACAACTACCGCATCGATCAGCTGCTGGTGACCCGTATCGACAATAAGCCGACGGTGCTGGTGCCCAAGCTGCCGGATGCGGCCAACAGCGATAAAGAGTCAGCGTAAAACCGTTGACGAACCGACAAGGCGGATGAAAATCCGCCTTTTTTATTGCCCGAATGTGAGGCTGCTCACGCCCCTCGGGCAATAGCAGATTTTTACTGCTCCACAGCGAAACGTTCATGACTCCCCTCTGCGCAAAAAGGTAACTTTGCTCGCGTCTACACGATCATATTCCTGAATAAAGGAAGCGAGGGTTACCATGATAGAATCAAATAAAAATTACTATATAAGTTGTCTGTTCTTCCTGTTCTTCTTTATTGGCTGGGGATGCTGCTATCCTTATTTATCATTGTGGTTAACGGAAACCATCGGCATTAATTACACTGACGTCGGTCTGGTTTATTCCTTTACCGCGATTATTGCCGTTTGCGTTCAACCACTATTCGGTTTTATATCCGACAGGCTGGTCTATCGTAAAAACCTGATGTGGCTGCTGGCCATCATTATTACCCTCTTTGCCCCCTACTGGATCTACGTCTTTGCGCCATTATTAAAAGTTAACGTTTTTCTCGGGGCGCTGGCGGGCGGCATCTATATTGGCATGGCCTACGGCGCAGGCTGCGGTATTTGCGAAGCTTACATTGATAAAGTCAGCCGCGCTTCCGGTTTTGAGTTTGGTCGCGCCAGAATGTTTGGCGGCATTGGCGCGGCTATCGGCACCTTCGCGGCAGGCAAGCTCTACGGGATCGACCAGAACATGATTTTCTGGCTGGCCAGCGGTGCCGGCGTATGCCTGCTGGTCATTGTCTGGAAAATGCAGATTAGCGCGAATAAACAAGGCGCGATACACAGCAGTAAAGCCTCGCCGGTCACCCTGAGCGACGCCACCTCGCTGCTGAAAATGAAGAAATTCTGGTTCTTCGCGATCTACACGATCGGCGTCGGCGCGGTATATGAAACCTACGACCAGCAGTTCGCCATCTATTACAGCCACTTCTTTGAGAGCAAAGCGCGCGGCGCGGAAGTCTTCGGCTATTTAACCACAGGTCAGATTTTCCTTGATGCGGTAGTGATGTTTTTCGCCCCATGGTTCGTGAATAAAATCGGCCCGAAAAATGCTCTGCTGTACTGCGGAATGATTATGAGTCTGCGCATTATCGGCTCGGCCTGGGCTATCGGTCCGGTGTCCATTAGCCTGATTAAACTGCTGCACGGTTTTGAGAGCTCGGTATTACTCGTCGCCGCGCTGAAATATATTACTGCCAACTTCAACCCGCTGCTTTCGGCCACGGTTTATTTAATCGGCTTCCAGTTTTCGAAAAGCTTTAGCTCTATTTTCCTTTCTACCGGCATCGGTCATATGTACCAGAGCATGGGCTTTACCAGCAGCTATATCGTGCTCGGCGGTATCGCCCTGTGCTTTACGCTGATTTCATTTATTACGCTGGACAAAGCGCGCGCTTTTGCCCCGCAGCCGGCGCCCGCGCATTAATTTAAGGAGGTAACCTGTATGTCTGATTTATTTTATGGCGTGGCCTATTACGATGAATATATGCCGGAAGATCGGCTGGCGAAAGATATCGCCTTAATGCAGGAAACGGGCATTAACGTGGTGCGGATTGCCGAATCGACCTGGAGTACGCTGGAGCCCCGGGAGGGCGAATATAACTTCTACCATATCGATCGGGTGCTGAATGCCATGCATAAAGCGGGGATCGCGGTGATTATCGGCACGCCAACCTACGCCGTCCCGGCCTGGCTGGCGGCGAAGCACCCGGATATTCTGGTCACTACCGTCAACGGGCAGCAAAAATATGGCCCGCGCCAGATTATGGATATCGTCAACCCGACCTTTCGCCGCTATGCCGAAAAGATTATCCGTACGCTAATGGCGCACGTGCAGCACCATCCGGCGATTATTGGCTGGCAGCTGGATAACGAAACCAAGCATTACGATAATATCGGCCGCCATATGCAGGAGGGTTTTGTACGCAGCCTGCAGGAAAAATACCCCGACCTTGACCGGTTGAATAACGATTTTGGTCTGGACTACTGGAGCAACCGCATCGATAGCTGGCAGGATTTTCCGCCGGTCGAAAACACTATCAACGCCAGCCTCGCCTGCGCGTTCTCCCGCTACCAGCGCCAGCAGGTGACGGAGTATCTCGCCTGGCAGGCGGAGATCGTGCGCGAATATGCCCAGCCGCATCAGTTCGTCACCCACAACTTCGATTTTGAATGGCGCGGCTACTCCTACGGCGTGCAGCCGCGAGTTGACCATTTTGCGGCGGCGCAGACGCTGGATATTGCCGGAGTCGATATCTATCATCCGAGCCAGAAACACCTGACCGGGCGAGAAATCGCGTTTGGCGGCGCCATTACGCGTTCGCTAAAGCAGGGTAAGAATTACTTCGTGCTGGAAACCCAGGCGCAGGGCTTTGCCCAGTGGACACCTTATCCGGGCCAGCTGCGCCTGCAGGCTTTTAGCCACGTGGCATCGGGGGCGGCAATGGTCTCTTACTGGCACTGGCATTCGATTCATAACGCGTTCGAGACCTACTGGAAGGGGCTGTTAAGCCACGACTTCTCACGCAACGCGACCTGGCAGGAGGCCACCACTATCGGGGCTGACTTTTCCCGCCTGTCGCCACAGCTGGCGGAGCTGAAGGCAGAAAACGACGTCGCGCTGCTGATAAGCAATGAGGCGATGGACGCCCTTAACCAGTTCCGTCCCGGCGACGCGCAGGGCAATATTTATAACGATATTTTCCGCCGCTTCCACGATGCGCTGTACGACCACAATATCAGCCTCGATATTATCCACGACGTTAACGAGGAAACCGCGCGCTACCGCGCGCTGATCGTACCCGGACTCTACGCCGCCGATGATGGCCTGCTGACGCGCATCAACCGCTATATTGAGCAGGGCGGCAGAGCGCTGATCGGCTTTAAATCAGGCTTTAGCGATGAAAACGTGAAGGTGCGCAGCGGCGCGCAGCCGGGAATTTTGCGCGAGAGCTGCGGCGTGAGCTACAGTCAATTCACCCTGCCGGAAGAAACCACGGTAAGCGCCTGCAGCGCTGACATTGATTGCCGTCAAGACAATCAGGCCGAGCTGTGGATGGAGCTGCTGACGCCGGACGCCGGTACCCGTACGCTACTGCGCTATCAGCATCCGGCATGGGGCGACTATGCCGCCGCCACCGAGGCGGATTACGCTCAGGGTCGGGCGATTTACGTTGGCTTCCTGCCGCAGAAAACGCTGATTAGCCAGCTGTTCGATCGGCTGACCGCAGGACTGGATCTGCGTTCACGTACATCGGCCTACCGCTATCCGCTGGTGGTCAAAAAGATGCGCAACCGCGACGGCAACAGCATCCACTTCCTGTTCAACTACTCCGGCGAACCGCAGGCGTTTATCAGCGAGACATCGGGCAACGCGCTGTTGAGCGGGGAAAAAGTTAGCTGCGGCCAGCCGTTGCGCCTCAAAGCATGGGAATTTACTATCATCGAAAGTTAAGCGGGCGGCGGCGCTCGGGCGGGAGAAACGATGGAACTGGATATCAATGAGCTACTGAACTTCTCGCCATTGATGAAGACCTTTACCTTCAACGCCTGGGTCGTCGCCGGCTTTACCCCCATCACCCGCGGCTCAAAGCTGGACTACTACATAAACCGCCCGCAGGGGATGAAAGGTTACATCATCAATCTGACGCTTCGCGGCCAGGCGCGCGCGAAAGCGGGAGACGGCTCCCTTCTGTGTCGTGAAAACGATCTGCTGCTCTTCCCGCCCGGCGTTCCGCACCATTACGGACGGGACGAACACAGCGAATACTGGGATCATTTATGGATCTACTTCATCCCCCGGCCCTACTGGATAGACTGGCTAAAATGGGATCAAACGACCCACGGCATTGGTAAAACCACGGTCAACGATCCTGAGCAGCTGCAGAGTCTGCGCGATCTGTTCTATGAAGTTATCCGCCACCACTCCGCTTCCGCCCCGCTGTCGGAGGCGCTGGCGATGAATGCGCTGGAGCGCCTGATCCTGAACTGCTTTCAGCGACAGCCGATCAGCAACCGCCACGCCCACGACCCGCGGATTAACGCGGTGTGCGACTATCTTAACGAACATATTGCCCAGGAGATGAAGATCGAGACCCTGGCGGCGATGGTTTTTCTCTCCCCTTCGCGGCTGGCGCATTTGTTCAAAAATGAGCTGGGGCAAACGGTTTACGCCTGGCGCGAGGCGCAGCGCATCAACCGCGCGAGGTGGCTGATCCAGAGCACCTCCCTGCCGCTTAACAAAATCGCCCTGTCGGTAGGTTACGGAGACCCGGTCTATTTCACGCGCATTTTCCGTAAACATAACGGCATTCCCCCGGGAGAGTACCGTAAACGCTATGCGGAAATGAAGGGATAGGTCCAGAAACATCAACGGCTCCCTTAGGGAGCCGCCTTTTTACCGTGTAGTCATACCTCTTTTCAGGTTATGCCATCTCTGTTTGCAGACGGCTCACCTGGCGGTTGACTTCAGACATCACTGACAAATGCAGCTTGTCCTTAACCTTCGGGATAAGGATTTTGCCCTTATCAAACTCAAAAGCGCCAACGTCCTTGATATACAAACGTCCACGGAACAGGATCTTCACGTACTTCGCTACTTGTAGCGGGTTGTAGCGTTGGAAAATTTTCATTGTTGTCTCCTGCCAGGGTTACGCTCCTGTGGTGCCACAGTTAGCCCACGTACCGGAATCGCAAATTTTAATGCCCTGAAACTATAGTCCAGAATCTGAGTGATACCCAGTTTGTATAAGTTTATTTACCTTATGATGACAATAATTCAGAGTTTTCGTTTCAGGCATCCGATGAAGGTAGTATAAGTCGCCGATTTTAGACGGAATTGTGCGTCAACACGCAAACTGGCACCATCATTGCGGGTAATGCCCATAAATCGCACTTATGATTAAAGCAGACCAAGTGGTCGGATCACCTGCACAGATAATAAAAGGAAACACCATGACCCTACGTAGATTACTGGCCGTTTCATGTCTCCTGTTCCCGCTGATGGCGTCGGCGCATAACTTTGTCGATGGTCAGCGCGTTGCGCCGGTCGGCGTCGCGGATCGGGGGGAGCTGGTACTGAGCAACGATAAGTTTAGCTATAAAAGCTGGAATAGCGCGCAGCTGGTGGGGAAAGTGCGCGTCGTGCAGCATATTGCCGGGCGCTCGTCGGCAAAAGAAAAAAACGCGACCCTGATTGAAGCGATTAAAAGCGCGAAGCTCCCGCACGATCGCTATCAAACCACCACAATCGTCAATACCGATGACGCTATCCCGGGTTCAGGCATGTTTGTCCGCAGCAGTATTGAGAGCAACAAGCAGCTCTACCCCTGGTCGCAGTTTATCGTCGACAGCAACGGTGTGGTCCGCAAAGCGTGGCAGCTTAATGAAGAGAGTTCGGCCATCGTGGTGCTGGATAAAGACGGCCGCGTACAGTGGGCTAAAGACGGCGCGCTTAGCCAGGAAGAGGTGCAGCAGGTGGTTGCCCTGCTGCACAAGCTGCTCAATAAATAGAGACCCGGAAGCCGGGGTTGAGGAACGATTCACGCGGCGTGTAATCAAGGGTACGCCCCTGCCAGTCGTGAACGTGCGCCCCGGCGGCGCTGGCGACCGCATGACCGGCCGCGGTGTCCCAGGTGGAGGTCGGCCCGAAGCGCGGATAAAGCTGGGCCTGCCCTTCGGCGACCAGACAGAACTTCAGCGATGAACCGATTGAGGTGGTCTGGTGTTCGCCAAGCTGCTCCAGATACTCCTGCAGCTCCGGGTCATTGCCGTGGGAGCGGCTAATCACCACCAGCGGCGGACGCGCATCGCGGACCTGAATCTGCTTGCGAACGCCGCACTCCTCTTTCCACGCTTTGCCCTTTTCCGCGCTGTACATCACCTTCATCACCGGCGCGTAGACCACGCCAAGGATCGGCTTCCCGTTTTCAATCAAGGCGATATTGACGGTAAACTCGCCGTTGCGCTTGATAAACTCTTTGGTGCCGTCCAGCGGGTCCACCAGCCAGTAGCGCTGCCAGTGCTGGCGTACCTCCCAGGCCGGCGGGTCCTCTTCCGACAGAACCGGAATATCGGGCGTCAGCGCCAGCAGGCCGCTGATAATCACCTTGTGTGCCGCAATATCCGCGGCCGTGACCGGAGAATCGTCCTTCTTGCTGGCAACGTCCATCGGCTGTTTTCCATCGTAAACTTCCATGATGGCATCGCCCGCGTTCCGTGCTAGCTGACATACTTGTTCTAACATTCTCCACCTCGTCTGGTTACAGTGGCGTTAACTCGTTGTTTTATTTATATCGCATCATTGTGAGTTCCGCTATCTGTGATAACGATGGCGGTTTCCTTCACCGCTTTTCTGGCATGATTCACATTTCTGTAAGCAACAGAATGTAAATACATTTTCTTCTGTGCCATTGCTCATAAAAAAGGACGCCACTGATGATTAAGTTTAGCGCAACGCTGCTGGCCACGCTGATCGCCGCCAGCGTAAATGCGGCGACGGTCGATTTGCGGATCATGGAAACCACCGATCTGCACAGTAATATGATGGACTTTGACTATTACAAAGACAGCGCCACGGAAAAATTTGGCCTGGTGCGCACCGCAACCCTGATTGAGAAAGCGCGCCAGGAAGCCAAAAACAGCGTGCTGGTCGATAACGGCGACGTTATTCAGGGCAGCCCGCTGGGCGACTATATGGCGGCGAAGGGACTGAAAGAAGGCGATGTTCACCCGGTCTACAAGGCGATGAATACCCTGGATTATGTCGTAGGTAACCTCGGCAACCACGAGTTTAACTACGGGCTCGACTTCCTGCACAAAGCGCTGGCCGGGGCAAAATTCCCCTACGTGAACGCCAATATTATTGACGCCAAAACCGGCCAACCGATGTTTACGCCTTATCTGATTCAGGATACCCAGGTACAGGATAGCGACGGCAAAACTCAGACCCTGCGCATTGGCTATATCGGCTTCGTACCGCCACAGATTATGACCTGGGATAAAGCCAATCTCAGCGGCAAAGTCACCGTCAATGACATTACCGCCACCGCGCGCAAGTTTGTCCCGGAAATGCGTGAGAAAGGCGCGGACGTGGTGGTGGTCATTGCCCACTCCGGCCTTTCCGCCGACCCGTATCAGGCCATGGCGGAGAACTCCGTTTACTATTTAAGCCAGGTGCCTGGGGTCGATGCCATTATGTTCGGCCACGCGCACGCCGTCTTCCCGAGCAAAGATTTTGCCGGTATCAAAGGCGCAGATATCGCGAAAGGTACGCTGAACGGCGTACCGGCAGTGATGCCGGGCATGTGGGGCGATCACCTTGGGGTGGTCGATCTGGTTCTGAACAACGACAGCGGTAAATGGCAGGTCAGCGCAGCGAAAGCCGAAGCGCGGCCGATCTACGACTCGGTGGCGAAGAAATCGCTGGCGGCAGAAGACAGCAACATGGTGGCGGTACTAAAAGCCGACCATGACGCCACCCGCGAGTTTGTCGGCAAACCGATTGGTCAATCCTCGGACAATATGTACAGCTATCTGGCGCTGGTGCAGGACGATCCGACCGTACAGGTGGTCAATATGGCCCAGAAGGCCTACGTTGAGCACTATATTCAGGGCGACCCGGATCTGGCGAAACTACCGGTACTCTCCGCCGCCGCGCCGTTTAAAGTCGGCGGACGCAAAAATGACCCCGCCAGCTTTGTTGAAGTGGAAAAAGGGCAGCTCACCTTCCGCAACGCCGCCGACCTCTACCTGTATCCCAACACCCTGGTGGTGATGAAAGTCAGCGGTAAAGAGGTTAAAGAGTGGCTGGAGTGCTCCGCCGGGCAGTTCAATCAGATTGACCCCGGCAGCAGCAAGCCGCAGTCGCTGATTAACTGGGACGGCTTTCGCACCTACAACTTCGATGTCATCGATGGCGTGAACTACCAGATCGATATCACCCAGCCGGCGCGCTATGACGGCGAATGTCAGCCCGTTAATCCGCAGGCCGAGCGAATTAAAAACCTGACCTTTAACGGCAAGCCAATCGATCCGAACGCCACTTTCCTCGTCGCGACCAATAACTACCGCGCTTACGGCGGTAAATTCCAGGGCACCGGCGAGGATCATATCGCGTTCGCCTCGCCGGATGAAAACCGCTCGGTGCTGGCGGCGTGGATTGGCGCGGAGTCGAAGAAAAACGGCGAGATCC
This sequence comes from Klebsiella sp. CN_Kp113, assembly GCF_040064585.1. Lineage (NCBI taxonomy): Bacteria > Pseudomonadati > Pseudomonadota > Gammaproteobacteria > Enterobacterales > Enterobacteriaceae > Klebsiella > Klebsiella sp. CN_Kp113. Next base: position 25,380 of record NZ_JBEAID010000015.1, read on the forward strand.
ATCCGGCGGCGGATAACAACTGGCGCCTGGCGCCGATCCACAGCACCGTACCGCTGGATATTCGCTTTGAAACCTCACCGGGCGATAAGGCCGCGGCGTTTATCAAAGAGAAAGCGCAATACCCGATGCGCCAGGTGGCTACCGACGATATCGGCTTTGCCATTTATCAGCTGGATTTGAGTAAATAATTGCCGGTTCCCCGGTTGTGCTGCGCTTACCGGGGCTATCCTGACATCATCCTCAGGCTACCTGTTCGTGGTTCGCCAGAACCGCGGGCAGGTTCAGCTCAATCCAGTCCGCCAGCGCCGCCACCTTCTCGCTCACCTGCTCACCGAGCGGAGTCAGACTATATTCAACGTGCGGCGGTACCACCGGGTACGACACGCGGTTAAGAAAGCCATCCTGCTCCAGCGCCTGGAGCGACTGGGCCAGCATCTTTTCGCTGACGCCGCCGATCTTACGCCGCAGATCGCTAAACCGATGGGTGCCATCGCGCAGGGACACCAAAATCAGTACGCCCCAGCGGCTGGTCACGTGCTTGAGCACTTCCCGCGAGGGGCACTGTTCGGCAAACAGGTTGCCGTTGCGTAGCTGCTCGCTCAGCGTCAGATTCGCCATATTCACACTTACCTTTTTGTACGTACTTACTAAAAGTTAGTTAAGGTGTTAGCTTACCACAACTGCCAATGAACACGAAGGAGAAGACCTATGATCGCAATTACCGGCGCAACCGGCCAGCTTGGCCAGCACGTCCTGGAAAATCTGTTAACTACCGTCCCCGCAGGCCAGGTTGTGGCTATCGTGCGCAACCCGGCGAAGGCTGAATCGCTGAGCCAAAAGGGCGTAGTGGTTCGTCAGGCCGACTACAGCGATGAAGCCGCGCTGACCGCCGCCCTGCAGGGCGTGGACAAACTGCTGCTGATCTCGTCCAGCGAAGTCGGCCAGCGCGCCGTCCAGCACCGCAACGTGATTAACGCGGCGAAAGCCGCCGGCGTGAAATTTATCGCCTACACCAGCCTGCTGCACGCCGATACCTCCCCGCTGGGGCTGGCGGATGAGCATATCGCCACCGAGAAAATGCTCGCCGACTCCGGCATTGCGTATGCCCTGCTGCGCAACGGCTGGTACACCGAAAACTACCTTGCCAGCGCGCCGCCGTCGATTGAACATGGCGTATTTATCGGCGCGGCCGGTAACGGCAAAATCGCCTCCGCCACCCGCGCGGACTACGCCGCCGCCGCCGCTCGCGTTATCGCCGAAGAGGGCCATGCCGGAAAAGTGTACGAGCTGGCGGGCGATGAAGCGTGGACCCTCAGCGAACTAGCCGCTGAGCTGAGCAAACAAAGCGGTAAAAACGTGGTGTATCAAAACCTCAGCGAAGCCGACTTCGCCGCCGCGCTGAAGGGCGTAGGCCTGCCCGCTGGCCTGGCTGACATGCTGGCGGATTCTGATACCGGCGCGTCCAAAGGCGGTCTGTTCGACGATAGCCGCACCCTGAGTAAGCTCATCGGTCGCCCAACCACGACGCTGGCAGAGAGCGTCAAAGGCATTCTGTAACTGTTACATAGTGGTTAATTTTTGTAGCATCCCGGCGGGCCATCCTCAATAATGCACGGATGTCCGTCGGGAGTTATCGCATGCAAGGCGTACCAGAACAGTTCAGTGATGAAAGAGACAGCGCGCGCTTTCGCCATCTGGCGCAGCTGCCCGGCGTTGAGCTGTACCATGCCCATATCTCCCGCTACGCCTTTGAACCGCACACCCATGAAGCTTTTGGTATCGGCGCGATCGAGCTTGGCGCCGAGCGTTTTCGCTATCGCGGCAGCCAGCACGTGGCTTCGGTTAACTCGATCGTCACCATGAACCCCGATGAGCTGCACACCGGCGAGGCGGAGACCGCCGACGGCTGGCGCTATCGGATGATTTATCTCGACCCGGATACGCTGGAAGAGGTGACCGGCGTGCGCCACTGGTGGTTCAGCGAGGTGGTGCGTCAGGATCCCCTGCGCTCCCGGCAAATCGGCAATCTCATCTACGGCCTGTGGCATACTGACGATCCGCTGGCGCAGCAGGGGCTGCTGCTGGATTTGATCGATACCTTCCGCCCGTTTGCCCATCACGCCGCTGCGCTGCCCGAAGCCCGCCACCGCTTCGAGCGGGTGCGCGACTATCTGCACGATAACTATATGCGTACGGTGACCCTTGATGAGCTGGCGCAGGTGGCGGCGCTGAGCCCATACCATTTCCAGCGCCAGTTCAAAGCGCACTTCCACGTTACGCCGCACCAGATGCTGATGGCGATTCGCCTGTGGCGCGCTAAAGCGTTTCTCACGCACGGCATGCCCGCCGCCGACGTCGCTCTCGCCGCCGGGCTGACCGACCAGTCGCACCTGACCCGCGCGTTCACCCGCCGCTACGGCATTACGCCGGTGCGTTATCAAAAGCAGGTTCTCCCGCGCTAATGCGCAACCTCATACAATATTCCCGCTTTTGCCTCGCCTACACTGTCGCCAACGAAAAGAGTAATGGAAAGCGTGATGATTAGTGGTGTGCTGTACGCCCTGCTGGCAGGGCTGATGTGGGGATTGATATTCGTGGGTCCTTTACTGGTGCCGGAATACCCGGCGGTTTTACAGTCGATGGGGCGCTATCTGGCGCTGGGGCTGATCGCCCTGCCGCTGGCCTGGCTGGGCCGCGCGCGGCTGCGCCAGCTCACCGGGAAAGACTGGTGGACGGCGCTGGGGCTGACCATGATGGGCAACTTAATCTATTACGTCTGCCTGGCCAGCGCGATTCAGCGTACCGGCGCGCCGGTATCGACGATGATTATCGGCACCCTGCCGGTCGTGCTGCCGGTTTTCGCCAACCTGCTCTATAGCCAGCGCGACGGCAAGCTGCCGTGGCGACGCCTGTTCCCGGCGCTGGTCTGTATTGCCCTCGGCCTGGCGTGCGTCAATATCGCCGAGCTGCATCAGGGCTTACCCGATTTCAGCCCGTGGCGCTACGGCTCCGGTATCGCGCTGGCGCTGATCTCGGTGGTGTGCTGGGCCTGGTACGCGCTGCGCAACGCCCGCTGGCTGCGGGAAAATCCGGATAAACCGCCGATGATGTGGGCCACCGCGCAGGCGCTGGTGACCCTGCCGGTATCCCTGGCCGGATACCTTATCGCCTGCGGGTGGCTGCACGGCCAGCACGCGGACTTTCCGCTCCCCTTCGGCCCGCGCCCGGCGGTGTTTGTCACCCTGATGCTGGCGATTGCTATCTTCTGTTCATGGGTCGGCGCGTGGTGCTGGAACGTTGCCAGCCAGCGTCTGCCAACGGTGATCCTCGGGCCGCTGATCGTCTTCGAAACCCTTGCCGGACTGCTGTATACCTTTATTCTGCGCCAGAGCCTGCCCCCGCTTCTCACCTTCAGCGGTATCCTGCTGCTGGTGCTCGGCGTGGTGTCCGCCGTGCGTGCCCGCCCGGAAAAGCCCGCGCTGCAGGAGCTGGTCAGCGAGAAAAAATAGCCTGGTATCCTAAAGGGGTATTCCCAGGAACATAAGATGCATTTAAAATACAACTTATATTCTTGATGACGAGGTAACTGCTATGGCTTTCCGTGACCAACCTTTAGGCGAGCTGGCGCTGACGATTCCGCGCGCCTCCGCGCTGTTCCGTCAATACGATATGGACTACTGCTGCGGCGGCAAACAGACGCTGGAGCGCGCGGCGTCTCGCAAAGAGCTGGACGTCGCGGTGATTGAAGCCGAGCTGGCCAAACTGGCGGAAGAGCCGGTAGAGCGCGACTGGCGGGCTGCGCCCTATGCGGAAATCATCGATCACATTATCGTTCGCTATCACGACCGGCATCGCGAGCAGCTGCCGGAGCTGATTTTACAGGCCACTAAAGTCGAGCGCGTTCACGCCGACAAGCCCAACGTTCCGAAAGGCTTAACCAAGTATCTGACCATGCTGCACCAGGAGCTTTCCAGCCATATGATGAAAGAGGAGCAGATTCTGTTCCCGATGATCAAACAGGGCATGGGAACGCAGGCCGGCGGTCCTATCAGCGTCATGGAAAGCGAGCATGATGAAGCGGGCGAGCTGCTGGAGGTGATCAAGCACATCACGCAGAACGTGACGCCGCCGGCGGAAGCCTGCACTACCTGGAAAGCGATGTACAACGGCATCAACGAGCTGATTGATGACCTGATGGAGCACATCAGCCTTGAAAATAACGTACTGTTCCCGCGTGCCCTCGCCGGAAAGTAAATAAAAAGGCGCCCGCAGGCGCCCTCGACATTGTCAGTCTTATTGGCCACCCCGGGTGGCCTTTTTTATGACGGACCGTTGCAAGCAACGTTAAAAACCGCTGCCGAAGATTTTTTATTTCGCCAGGCGCTTCTTGCCGGCAAACAGCCAGCCCGCGCCGAGCAGCACAAACCACAGCGGGGTCACCATCAGCGCTTCGCGGGTATCGGCTTCCAGCGTCAGCAGGACCAGCACAAAGACGAAGAATGCCATGCACACCCAGCACATCAGTTTGCCCAGCGGCATCTTATATTTGGACTGCTCATGCAGCTGCGGACGCTTTCTGCGATAGGCCAGATACGAGCACAGGATAATCGTCCAGACGAACATAAACAGGATCGCCGACACCGTGGTAATCATGGTAAACGCCGCGATCACGCTTGGATTGACCATCAGCATGACTACGCCGCCCAGCAGACACATACAGGAGAAGGTCAGGCCTTTTGCCGGTACCGCGCGCTTCGACAGCTTGGCGAACATTTTCGGCGCCTGTCCGTCCTGCGCCAGACCGAACAGCATACGGCTGGTGGAGAACACGCCGCTGTTAGCGGAAGAGGCCGCCGAGGTCAGCACCACGAAGTTGATCAGGCTTGCCGCCGCCGGCAGCCCGACCAGCACAAACAGCTCAACGAACGGGCTCTTTGACGGCACGACGGAGCTCCACGGCGTCACTGACATAATCACGATCAGCGCAAAGACGTAGAACATAATGATGCGGATTGGAATCGAGTTAATCGCCCGCGGCAGGGATTTCTCAGGATCTTTGGTTTCCGCCGCCGTGGTTCCCACCAGTTCGATGCCCACAAAGGCGAAGACCGCTATCTGGAAGCCGGCAAAGAATCCGCTGATGCCTTTCGGGAACCAGCCGCCGTCATTCCACAGATGGGCGAAAGAGGCTTCTACGCCGGTCGGTGACTGGAAGTGCATCATCACCATCACCAGGCCGACGACAATCAGCGCCACGATAGCGACAATTTTGATCATCGCAAACCAGAACTCCATCTCGCCGAACATCTTCACGGTGGCGAGGTTAAGGCCCAGCAGCAGCAGGATGACCGCCAGCGAGGCGACCCAGTCGGAGAGTCCCGGGAACCAGAACTGCGCGTAGGCGGTGATTGCCACCACGTCCGCCATCCCGGTTACCACCCAGCAGAACCAGTAGGTCCAGCCGGTAAAATAGCCTGCCCAGGGGCCCAGCAGGTCGGCGGCAAAATCGCTGAACGACTTGTATTCGAGATTCGACAGCAGCAGTTCGCCCATGGCGCGCATGACGAAAAACAGCATAAAGCCGATGATCATATAAACAAAAATAATTGACGGCCCGGCAAGGCTGATGGTTTTGCCTGAGCCCATAAACAGCCCGGTGCCAATCGCACCACCGATAGCAATAAGCTGAATATGCCGGTTAGTGAGATTTCGCCGCAGCGATTGTTCAGTCGGAGCCTGTTCGTCGGCAGCGACTTTTACCTGATCTACCATGTGATTTTTTCCTGTTGTACCTGTCTGTGTTGTTCGGGCTCTACTGGCCCTTCATTCGTATTAACCCCGGAACGAGGGTTTATCGATATTAGGTAAGAATCGGAGGGATGAATACTATGATTTAGATATAATGTTAATTTTATGTTTAAAGTGAGTGTTATATCACTACGGTTACGCGAAACAGCTCACAAAAATACACCCATTAAGCAGATATGCAATATAAAGCTCCACCAAACGCTCAACTTAAGGGTTTTACACTATTTAAAGCGGCCCCCTCCCCCGTACGGGAGAGGAAGCACCTGCTGTTTAGATAATATCCAGCAGTTCAACTTCAAAAATCAGGGTGCTGAACGGAGGAATGGATGCGCCCGCGCCGCGCTCGCCGTAGGCCAGGCTGTGCGGAATCGTCAGTTCCCATTTGGAACCCACCGGCATCAGGGTCAGCGCTTCAATCCAGCCGCCGATCACCCCGGTCACCGGGAATTCAGCCGGTTCGCCGCGCGCAACGGAGCTATCGAAGACGGTGCCGTCGATCAGTTTGCCGGTGTAGTGAACGCGAACGCGATCAGTACGCGCCGGGATCGGGCCTTCGCCCTGGGTCAGAACGCGGAACTGCAGGCCAGACTCGGTGCTGTTCACGCCTTCGCGCTCGCGGTTTTCTTCCAGGTATTTCTCACCATCCGCGGCCATTTCCTGGAAACGCTCGCGACGCACGGCGTCAGCGCGTTCGTGGATTTCGCGCAGCGCGCGGTGAACGGCTTCCACCGGCACCTGCGGCTGTTGACCTTCCAGCGCGTCAGCAATACCCGCGACCAGCGCTTCCGGCAGCAGCCCCTGCAGGCCAGATTCGCTCAGCTGTTGTCCAACCTGCAAGCCGATACCGTAACTTGCCTGTGCTTCGATCGTGTCAAAAGTTGGGGTTGCCATCTTTGTTCCTTTTTTGGTGGGGATTCTCATGCTCCCGGGCCTTCAAATTGCGAAAGGCGGCGAGCGGAGAAAAGAGGTGGGAAGCATATCAGCCATAGCACGACGGGTAAAACTTTGTCGCCTGGATGATGACAAATCTAAGGGAAACAGAAACAATAGAGAGATAAGGTTAACCTCACGAAACATAGCTTTGTCTCGTCCTTCAGGAAGTTAGCCATCTATACCCGTCATACTTTAAGTTGCAGGAGCGTTGGCTTCGCCAGCGCGCCCCAGTCACATAGTTATCTATGCTCCTGGGAACTTACTGACTTGCCGCGTTACTCGGCCTGCGGCCTCGCCCCTACGGGGCCAGCGCAAGCGCTGTTCAAGGCAAACCTTGTCCTGCGACTTAAATTATTTAGGGTATATACTTTATTTACAGGATAAAAATATGCGGAGCAGGAGGAAAGCCATGCCCGGGCGCTTTGAACTGACATCTACCCTGGCGAAGATCTGGCACGCCCCGGATCATTTTCGCCTCATGGATCCGCTACCGCCGATGCACCGCCGCGGCATCATTGCCGGGGCGCTGCTGGTAATTATCGGCGTTCTGCTCCCTTCCGAGGATAACAGCAGCCCGGTTCAGGCCAGCCGCGAGGCGAATCTCAACCTGCAATCCCAGTCGCAGCCCTCTTCCGGCAATCAGGCGGTCCCGCTGCCGCCCATCACCAACACGCCGCCGGTCAACGATGCCGATCAGGTGGCGCCGGTCGCACCGGAGCCGATTCAGGATGAGCAGCCGGATCAGCCGCAGCAGACCGCATCTCAGCCTTATCAGGAGCCGCAGTCGACTCCCGGCATCGAGCAGCAGTGGCGGACCTACCGTATTGAATCGGGGAAAACTCTCGCGCAGCTGTTCCGCGACCACAACCTGCCGCCGACCGACGTTTACGCCATGGCCCAGGTGGAAGGCGCCGGTAAACCGCTAAGCTCACTGCAGACCGGGCAGACGGTCCAGATCCGTCAGAACGCCAGCGGCGTGGTCACCGGGCTGACTATCGATACCGGCGGCGGCCAGCAGGTGCTATTTACCCGCCAGTCGAACGGCAGCTTTATTCGCGTCCGTTAAGGCCTCACGGCCGGGTAGCTTACCCGGCCTGCTGTGGCGATTTCCCGGATGTTGTCCCCGGCTTATTCACCCACCAGATCCCGGCGCACACCAGCGCCAGCGCAACCGCATATTTCAGTTCAAGAATATTCTCGCCGAGGAAGATGGCCGACAGTACGGTGCCGGCGACCGGGACCACAAAGTTGAACGGCGCAATCATGCTCACCCGGTTATGCTTGAGCAGCACGCTCCATAGCGCAAAGGCGATGGAAGAGAGCAGCGTCAAATAAGCCAGAACCAGCGCAGCAGCGGCGCTGTGAACCTCAAGGGTGCCGCCGGTCAGATAGCCGCCGCCGACCAGTACCAGGCCGCCAAACGCCAGCTGCCAGCCGGTCATCACCGTCGGGTCAACCGTCTGCGAAATGCGCTTCCCGTACAGCGTCGCCGCCGACAGGATAAACGCCGCCAGCACCACAAAGCCGTCACCCTGCCAGACAAAGCTAAAATCGCTCAATGAACGATTAACGTTCACCAGCATTACGCCGGCAAAGCCGACAATACAGCCGATGGCTTTGTTGTAGCTCAGCCTGTCATTCTGATAGATAAAGTGCGCCAGCAGAACGCTGAAGAAGGTACCGGTGGCGTTCATAATCGATCCCTTCACGCCGGTGGTAAACGCCAGGCCAACGTAGAAGAAAACGTACTGGATAGAGGTTTGCGTGACGCCAAGTATCGCCAGTTGCCCGCACTGACGGGGATTCAAGCGGGCAATCGGCTTACGCTGCACCAGCGCGAAGAGCAGCAGCAGCGCGCCGGCAAACAGAAAGCGATAGCCAGCAAAGACGCTTTTAGACGGCACATCATCAGTGGCAATCTGAAACAGTTCATAGCCGCTTTTAATCGCCGGATAGGAGCTTCCCCACAGCAGACAGCAGAGGGTTGCGCAGGCATAAGCCACTTTCTTGCGGGAAAAAATCGAGGGTGCGTCCATTCACTTCACCAGAAATAAAATAGTGTTTTATTTTATTATCCAGAAAGTTGCTAAGAATAGCCACCATACCAGGAAAAGATTCGACAAAGACAGAAAAGCAAAACGCCGGCACAAGGCCGGCGTCTCGACGTGAGTTGAGTAAAAAATTACTCAGCTACAACGTTAACAACCAGTTTAGCGAAAACTTCGCTGTGAACCTGGAAGTCCACTTCGTGCTCACCGGTGGTGCGCAGAACGCCGTTCGGCAGACGAACTTCGCTCTTAGCAACGGCAACGCCAGCTGCAGTTACAGCGTCAGCGATGTCGCGAGTACCGATGGAACCGAACAGTTTACCTTCGTCGCCAGATTTAGACGCGATGGTAACGGTGCCCAGTGCGTTGATTGCTTCAGCACGTGCGTTAGCAGCGCCCAGAACTTCGGCCAGTTTGGCTTCCAGTTCAGCACGGCGTGCTTCGAAGAATTCAACGTTTTTCTTGGTAGCAGGAACAGCTTTACCCTGTGGTACCAGGAAGTTACGAGCATAGCCCGCTTTAACGTTAACCTGATCACCCAGGCTACCCAGGTTTGCTACTTTATCAAGCAGAATAACTTGCATTACCTTATCCTCTCAAAGTCGTATTAATGGACCGTGACCGATTACTGATGACGATCAGTGTACGGCAGCAGGGACAGGTAGCGAGCGCGTTTGATAGCGCGTGCCAGCTGACGCTGATATTTTGCACGGGTACCGGTGATACGGCTCGGGACAATCTTACCGCTTTCGGTGATGTAGTTTTTCAGCGTAGCGATATCTTTATAGTCGATCTCTTGAACGCCTTCCGCGGTGAAACGGCAGAACTTGCGACGACGGAAATAACGTGCCATATGGCTAGTCTCCAGAATCTATCAATTCAATCTGCTCGGCATGCAGAACCATTTTGCTCAAGCCGTTCTTTGCCTTGTGGCAAGAGATGAACCCTCGAACGATTACTGCGCTACCGACCGTTATACTGTGAGTAATGGCCTGGTTCTGGTGTCCGCTGATTATCACGGGCATCTGGCACCATGCCTGCCGGTGAAAACCGGCTTCCTCCTGCACCGAACGATGCTCAAGCACGAACTGGCAGTGTGGAATTCCTGACGGGCTGACCTTACGAAGTGGAGTCCTGCATACAATGCCGGACAGCTCCAGACGGTTGGTCATCAGGATTACTCTTCAGAATCCCCAGCTTCAGAATCATCTGCGGTTTCGTTGGCGAAATCTTCGCGACGCTCACGGCGCTCGTCTTTCGCTTTAACCATCGGAGATGCTTCGGTAACAGCGTGCTTAGTACGCATTACCATGCTGCGGATAACGGCGTCGTTGAAGCGGAAGTTAGTTTCCAGCTCATCGATCGCTTCCTGCGGCGCTTCAACGTTCAGCAGAACGTAGTGAGCTTTGTGCAGTTTGTTGATCGGATAAGCCAGCTGACGGCGGCCCCAGTCTTCCAGACGGTGGATCGTACCTTCTGCTGCAGTGATTGCACCAGTGTAACGTTCGATCATGCCCGGAACCTGTTCGCTCTGGTCAGGATGGACCATAAAAACGATTTCGTAATGACGCATCGAATTGCTCCTTACGGATTATTCAGCCTCCTGTCTGGGTCAGCCGCGGCCCATGGAGGCAAGGAACGTGTTAAAGGGCGGCTGAAAAATTGACGCGTCATAATACGGGCGAGCGGGGTTTAAGACAAGTGAATTGTGCAAATAATTCGCACTAAGCGCGAAGTGGCCTTAAGCCGGTGATTTAAAATTAATCAACGGGGGAAGCGACAATTTTTTGAACAACTGCATCAGAAATGGTCGCGATACGCCAGACAGGCAGAGATTACACTTAGATCAGAAGCAATCCATACCCCAGGGAAGCGGGTGAACGTCAGGAGCGTCATAAGGAGGTAGGTGATGAAATACATCCTCATAACCATGATGGCAGCACTTTTGTTGAGCGCCAACGCGCTGGCTGCTATTAAAATCGATGCCCGCCAGGCCCGCAACATGGACGATGTGCAGAGCCTCGGCGTTATCTATATCAACCACAACATCGCCACCGAGCAGGAAGCCGACCAGGCGCTTAGCCAGCAGAGCGATGCTCAGGGAGCGAAGTACTTCCAGCCGATCCTCATTCATGAACCGGGAAGCGACGGCGCCATTCACGCCAGTGCCGCCATTTACCGCTAGTTTTCCCGGATCGTTGGCTTCTTCCCGTTGCAGGGGGAAGCCAGCGATGGCATTGCCCGGCGGTCATACCCGCACAAGCGCGCCTTAATGCAATTGAGAATTATTTTTTCTCGTGACTTATCAGCGCCAGCGTAACCTGATTTAATCACTCTTTAACCGCATGATTATCCGGAGTGCTTCATGGTTCCGCGTTTTGCCACGCTAAGCCGTATCCCAAAAGGGGTTTGGGTTCTTGGCGGCGTTAGCCTGCTGATGGATGTTTCCTCGGAAATGATCCACAGCCTGCTCCCTCTATTTATGGCCACCACGCTGGGAGCCAGCGTCATTATTATCGGCATTATCGAAGGCGTCGCGGAAGCCACCGCGCTGATACTGAAGGTGTTTTCCGGCGTCATCAGCGATTATGTCGGCAAGCGTAAAGGGCTGGCGCTGCTCGGCTATGGCCTGGGTGCGCTGAGCAAGCCTCTTTTCGCCATCGCGCCCACCTCAGGCGTGGTGTTTAGCGCCCGGATGATCGACCGCGTGGGCAAAGGGATACGCGGCGCGCCGCGGGATGCGCTGGTCGCCGACGTCACCCCGCCGGAAATTCGCGGAGCCGCCTACGGGCTGCGCCAGTCGCTGGATACCATCGGCGCTTTTCTGGGGCCGCTGCTTGCCGTCGCGCTGATGTTTCTCTGGGATAACGATTTCCAGTCTATTTTTTGGGTCGCGGCGATCCCCGCCGTTCTCTCTATCGCTTTACTGGGCTTTGGATTAAAAGAGCCCAGGACGGCGGTCGTCCAGAAACGCACTAACCCCCTGCGCCGCGAGAATCTCAAGAAGCTTTCCGCCGCCTACTGGTGGGTGGTGGCTATCGGCTCGATTTTTACCCTTGCCCGCTTCAGCGAAGCCTTTCTGGTCCTGCGCGCCCAGCAGATGGCGATCCCGCTGTTCGCTATTCCGCTGGTGATGGTCGCCATGAATCTGGTTTACAGCCTGACCGCCTATCCATTCGGGAAACTATCGGACAGCATGAGCCACAGCAGAATGCTGCAGTGGGGCCTGCTGGTGCTGATCGCCGCCGATATCGTGCTGGCGCTCAGCAGCCACTGGAGCACGCTTTTAGCCGGCGTCGCGCTGTGGGGTATTCATATGGGCATGACGCAGGGTCTGCTGGCGGCGATGGTGGCGCACACCGCCCCGCCTGAACTGCGCGGAACAGCGTTCGGGATGTTCAACCTGATGAGCGGCATCGCCCTGCTGCTGGCCAGCGCCGGTGCGGGCGTGCTGTGGGAAGTTCTGGGCGCCGCCTCGACGTTTTACGCCGGCGCGATAATCTGCGTTGTGACGCTGGTTGGCATGCGCTGCATGCCGTCGGCTTATCAGCAAAACTAAAAATGGCTCCGGAGCAGACCGGTTGATTCATCATAAAGATGAAATGCTCCGGAGCACCTGTTTCACTTTTGCCCGTAATAGGCATCTGGCCCGTGCTTGCGCATAAAATGCTTGTCCATCAGCCAGCTATCGATGGGCTTCAGCTGCGGGTTGATCGCGCGAGCAATCCACGCCATCCGCGCCACCTCTTCCATCACCACCGCGTTATGCACCGCATCGTGCGCATCCTTGCCCCAGGCAAAAGGCCCGTGCTGATAGACCACGATGCCCGGCGTATGCAGCGGCTCAACGTCACCCAGCGTTTCGATAATCACGTGGCCCGTGTTCAGCTCATAAGCCTCCGCCACTTCCTGCGCGCTTAACGCCCGGGTGCAGGGAATGTCGCCAAAGAAGTAGTCCGCGTGGGTCGTCCCCAGAGCGGGAATAGCCAGACCCGCCTGCGCCCAGGCCGTCGCGTGCGTCGAGTGGGTATGCACCACGCCGCCAAGGCTCAGATAGCGGCGATACAGCGCCAGATGCGTGGCGGTATCGGAAGAAGGACGATAGCGTCCTTCCACCACGTTCCCTTCGAGATCCACGACCACCATATCGTCCGCTTTCATGGTCTCGTAGGCGACGCCGCTGGGCTTAATCGCCACCAGCCCGCGTTCGCGGTCGATAGCGCTGACGTTACCCCAGGTAAAAGTGACCAGGCCGTAGCGCGGTAAATCCATATTGGCGTCGAAAACCTGCCGTTTCAGCGTTTGCATTATGCCACCTCCAGCAGACCGGCGCTGGCCATCCGAGCCTTCACCCAATCGCGCGCTTTCGCGACCTCGGCGGCGGGATCGTCGGTCGTTTCGCTCCACATTTCAATTAGATACGGGCCGCAGTAGCCCGTCTGCTTGAGCGTTTCGAAACAACGTTCAAAATCGACGACGCCTTCACCGAACGGCACGTTTTTAAATACGCCGGGTTTCGTGTCTTTTATATGCACCGCCACGATATGCCCCATCCCGGCCTGAAGCTCCATCTGTACGTCGTTATCCCAGGCGGAAAGGTTGCCGATGTCCGGATAGAGCTGGAACCACGGATTATTCAGGTAGTGGGCGTAGCCCAGCGCCTTGCTGATCGAGTTCATCAGCGGGTAGTCCATAATTTCCATCGCCAGCGTTACCTGCGCGCGGCTGGCCATTTCAACGCTCTCTTTTAGCCCATCGCGGAAACGACGGCGCGTCTCGTTATTGGCTTCCTGGTAGTAGACGTCGTAGCCCGCCAGCTGGATTACGCGAATCCCCACGTCCTGCGCCAGCCGAATCGCTTTGCGCATAATCTCCAGGCCCTGCGCCCGTACCGCGTCGTCTTCGCTACCGAGCGGGAAGCGCCGATGGGCGCTCAGGCACATTGAGGGCACGCGCACCCCGGTTTCCGCAATCGCGTTAACCAGCGCGAAGCGCTGCTCCCGGCTCCAGTCGAGCCGGGCCAGGCGGGCGTCAGTTTCATCGACCGACATTTCGACGAAATCAAAACCGAGCGCCTTAGCCAGCCGCAGACGTTCCAGCCAGCACTCCCCGGCGGGGAGCGCTTTTTCATAGATGCCGAGCGGAATAGGTTTCGACAGCATAGCCGCTCCTTAGCCCCACAGCTGGGCGATCGAACGTTTAAACTGCCGCGCGGCTTCCACCGGGGAAGCGGCGTCGCGAATGCTGCGACCGGCGATAAAGACGTGGATCGGAATCCCCTGGAACAGCGGCAAATCCTCCAGCGCCAGGCCGCCGGTGACGGTGACTTTAAAGCCCATCCCGGACAGGCGTTTGATCGCGCTGATATCCGCCTCGCCCCACGCTACGCCGGCGGCCTGGGCATCGCGGCTGCGGTGATAAACCACCTGCTGAACGCCAGCTTCACGCCACTCCTGCGCCTGCTCCCAGGTCCAGTAGCCGGTCAGTTCGATCTGGACGTCGCCGTTGAACTCTTTCGCTACGTCCAGCGCGCCTTTGGTGGTGTTGATGTCCGCGCAGCAGATCACGGTGACCCAGTCGGCGTTGGCTTCAAAGCACATGCGGGAGAGAATTTTACCGGCATCGGCGATTTTGGCGTCCGCCAGCACGATTTTGTTGGGATAGAGCGCCTTCAGGTCGCGAACGGCGCGTACGCCCTCAGCCACGCAGAGAATCGTACCGACTTCAATAATGTCCACTTCATCGGCAATCAGGCGCGTCGTTTCATACGCGGAAGACATAGATTGGTTATCGAGCGCAACCTGCAACATAGGTAATGACATTTTGGTGTTCCTTTTAAACGGCCGCTGCCGTAGCGTTATCAATTAATTCCAGAACTTCCTGCGCGGAGCGGCAGGCGCGTAAACGGTCAAAATTGGCTTCATCTTCAAACAGGTTGACGATCTGCATGATGCCGACTTCCTGATGGGTATTGGCATCCACGGCCGCCATGGTGATCAGGATGTCGACCGGGTCGTTATCCTCATGATTGAAAACCAGCGGCGTTTTCAGCGTAACCAGCGCAAAGCCCGTTTTCTTCACCCCCTCTTCCGGCCGACCGTGCGGCATCGCCAGACCGGGAGCAATCACAAAATAAGGGCCGTGCTGAGCAACGCCATCCAGAATGGCCTGGTAGTAGCGCGGCTCCACGACATCCGCCTTCACCAGTAAATCAACGCTCAGCTTGACGGCTTCCTGCCAGGTGCTGGCGTCGGCCTGTAAAAGGATGGAGTTGTTCTCCACCAGCGAATCACGTAATTTCATTTGGCGTCCTTACTTCACATCCTGCGGGAAGTGCGCTTTGATCACCTCCAGCAGTTTTGGGCCAAAATCCGCAGGCGAGAGCATGTTGCGCACGCCAACCACGTATTTGTTGCCGGAGACGCTAATCTCACCGGCGATATGGGTGGAGGCGATGATGATGTCCGCGCCGTTGAGTTCACTTTTGTATTCCCCCACCGCGCAGCTGTTTACCGTGTGATCGATATTTGACTGGGTCAAAAACTGGTCCACCTTCATCTTCATGATCATGGAACTGCCTTGCCCGTTGCCACATACAGCCAGAATACGTACGGTCATAGTCAAAACTCCTTATTGAGCAGAAGCATCTGCCAGTTGTTTTTCCGCGTCCTCTTCAGCGCGCAGCGTGCGCCCTGCGAAGAACATATAAGCCAGTGCGATAATGATAATGACGGCCATAAACGCGATACCGACGGAGGCGAAGCCCTGCATCATCGGCGGCGCCAGAATTGACCAGTCCGCCATGCCCATCCAGGCGCTCATGCCGGTCAGCTTCACCGCCCAGACGCAGCCAAAGATTTCGATCATGCCCATCACCAGACAAATCTTGAGCGCCGCGCGCCAGCCGCCAAAGTGGTTAGCAAAGACGCCGATGGTGGCGTTCGAGAAAAACATCGGGATAAAGCCCGGAATAATCAGAATGGAAGAGCCGAAGCCGACCAGAATACCGACGGCGATCAGCTGGCCGATGGTGCCCCACATAAAGCCCCAGACGACGGCGTTTGGCGCAAAGCTATAGATCGCCGCACAGTCAATGGCCAGTACGGCGCCGGGAATCAGGCGCTGGGAGATACCGTTGAACGCCTCGGAAAGTTCGGCGACGAACATGCGCACGCCCTGGGTGATAATGAAAATAGCGACGGCGAACGAGAAGCCCGTTTGCAGGATATAGACCGTCCAGTGGGTGTTACCCGCCATCGCCTGTACGGTGTCGATGCCGAAGGAGAGCAGAATCGCGCCGAAGAAAATGGTCATCACGATGGCCGTGGAGACGATGTTGTCGTGAAAGATGTTCAGCCAGCCCGGCAGCTTAAGATCCTCAACGCTCTCCTCTTTTTTGCCCAGATACGGGGCGACCTTGTAAGCAATCCATGAAGCGAACTGCTGCTGGTGTCCGATGGAGAAGCCGCAGCCGTCGGTCACTTCCTGGGTCGGCTTATACATCATGTTCGAGGTAATGCCCCAATAGAGCGACACCAGTACCGCTGTACAGATGATGGTCGTCCACATCGGGTAGCCGAAGATGTAAAAAGAGACGGCAATCAGCCCCGCCTGCTGGAACATGATGTGCCCGGTCAGCATGATGGTGCGAATACCGGTAATACGCCGCAGCAGGACATAACAGATATTCAGCGCCAGGGCTAACAGCACGGCATAGCCCACCCAGCTGTAGGCGTCGCCCATGCGTTCGATCGTGGCCATCATTGACGCGTAGGTATCGGAGATAGCGCCGTTAATGCCGTAAACCTCAGACATTTTCGCCACGACCGGCTTAAACGTGCTGGTCAGAATGCCGGAGCCGGCCTGCAGCAGCATAAAACCGATGATGGTTTTAATCGTCCCTTTAACAATAACGCTGGCGCTTTTGCGCAGCAGGATATAGCCCAGGCAGGTCACAATACCCAGCAGCAGCGGGGCGTTGGTCATAACCTGGTTAAAGAACACGGTAAAGATGTGGTAGAGAATCTCCATAACACACTCCAGAAGGTGGACGCTCTGAACGCACGCTACGCCCAGGTTGGTTGTTGCGATCACTCTAATAATCAAAAATAATCACAACAAGATTATATTTGATTAAATGTGACGCACGCCGCAAATAATCACACAATCCGTCATCGTATTAATTCTCATTTCTACAAAATGTAAAATAGTATATTTAAATCAATGAAATAAAACCTAACTCATGTCATAACGTCAGCCTACCCCTCTTTTTACCCTCCACGATTCCCCTCATGAAGGGCAAATTTCAGGATTGCAATCCTGAACAAACGGTGACAGTATTCATCAAAACAAATCACATCGTGATTACTTTTGATAATATGTGAGGGAAAAACAAATGAGTAAAGTACAAACCATCACCCGCGAATCATGGATCCTGAACACTTTTCCGGAGTGGGGTAGCTGGCTGAACGAAGAAATTGAACAAGAGCAGGTTGCGCCGGGCACCTTTGCCATGTGGTGGTTGGGTTGTACGGGCATCTGGCTGAAATCCGAAGGCGGAGCCAATATCTGTGTCGATTTCTGGTGCGGTACCGGCAAGCAAAGCCACGGGAACCCGCTGATGAAAACGGGCCACCAGATGCAGCGTATGGCCGGCGTGAAAAAGCTCCAGCCAAACCTGCGCACCACTCCGTTTGTTCTCGATCCGTTCGCTATTCGCCAGATCGACGCCGTACTGTCCACCCACGATCATAACGATCATATTGATGTGAACGTGGCCGCCGCGGTCATGCAGAACTGCGCCGAGGACGTGCCGTTCATCGGCCCGCAAACCTGCGTCGACCTGTGGATAGGCTGGGGCGTTCCAAAAGAGCGCTGTATCGTGATGAAACCAGGGGATGTGGTTAAAATAAAGGATGTTGAAATCCACGCGCTTGACGCTTTTGACCGTACGGCCCTGATCACCTTACCCGCGGATCAAAAAGCCGCAGGCGTCCTGCCGGACGGAATGGATCAGCGCGCGGTGAACTATTTGTTCAAAACGCCGGGAGGCAACCTGTATCACAGCGGCGATTCCCACTACTCCAACTACTATGCGAAGCACGGTAACGAACACCAGATCGACGTGGCGCTGGGCTCCTATGGCGAGAACCCGCGCGGTATCACCGACAAAATGACCAGCGCCGATATACTGCGCATGGCCGAGTCGCTGAATGCTAAAGTGGTAATTCCGTTCCATCACGATATCTGGTCAAACTTCCAGGCCGATCCGCAGGAAATCCGCGTTTTGTGGGAGATGAAAAAAGATCGTCTGCAGTATGGCTTTAAGCCTTTCATCTGGCAGGTAGGCGGAAAATTCACCTGGCCGCTGGATAAAGACAACTTCGAATACCATTATCCGCGCGGATTCGACGATTGCTTCACGATGGAACCGGACCTGCCCTTTAAGTCGTTCCTGTAAGGCTTCTCCGGCGGGACCGCCCGCCGGAAATTATCCCCGTCAGCATTAGTATTTTCACCTGATTTCAAATATCATCTTTGCTTATCACTTTTAATCGGATTTGCTCATGACGGAAGCGCAAAGACATCAAATTTTATTGGATTTGCTGGCACAAACGGGATTTGTCACCGTGGAGCAGGTGATTTCCCGGCTGGGAATTTCTCCGGCGACGGCACGACGCGATATCAACAAACTCGACGAAAGCGGCAGGCTGAAAAAAGTCCGCAACGGCGCGGAAGCCATCAGCGAGCAGCGCCCGCGCTGGTCGCCAATGAATATTCACCAGGCGCAAAACCACGATGAGAAGGTACGGATTGCGCGTGCGGCTTCGCAGCTGGTCAACCCTGGCGAAAGCATCGTCATTAACTGCGGCTCTACCGCATTCCTGCTTGGGCAGGAGCTGTGCGGCAAACCGGTACAGATCATCACCAACTATTTGCCGCTGGCCAACTATCTGATCGATCAGGAACACGACAGCGTCATCATTATGGGCGGGCAGTATAACCGCAGCCATTCTATCACCCTGAGCCCGCAGGGCAGCGAAAACAGCCTGTATGCCGGGCACTGGATGTTCACCAGCGGCAAAGGGTTGACCGCCGAAGGGCTGTATAAAACCGATATGCTGACGGCGATGGCGGAGCAAAAAATGCTTAACGTCGTCGGCAAACTCGCGGTCCTGGTCGACAGCAGCAAAGTCGGCGAACGCGCCGGAATGCTCTTTAGCCAGGCCGGGCAAATCGACCTGGTGATTACCGGTAAACAGGCGGATGAGGCGATCCTCAAGCAGCTTGAGGATCAGGGCGTACAGGTGATTCGCGTTTAAAGGTGACGTTGAAAAAAGTCCACCGTCGCGGCTAACGCTTCCGGCGTAATGCGGTGGCGGACGCCTTTCTGCCAGAGGCAGGTTAAATTGTCGGCCAGCGCGTTTTGCTGCAGCGCCTGCTGCAGGCGGAAGGTTTCCCCCGGCGGCACGACATCATCTTCATCGCCGTGCCAGAGCAGCAGCGGACGGCTGGCCAGGGTCGCCAGCTGCTGGCTGACGTCCCACGCCACCAGCTGTTCTGCATCGAACGAAGGCGAAGGGAAAAGCGCCTGCGAGAGCGAACTGAAATAGCCTGACCCCATCAGGCAGGCTACGCTTTTCAGCTCCGGGTGGTGGGTCATAATCCCTAATGCCGTCATTCCGCCCATCGATGCGCCTGCCACCGCCAGCCTGTCGTCAGCAAGCCATCCCCGATCCCGAATCGCCTCCTGTAGTGCCGGAAATTCAATAAAATTGTTCATCAGAATCGGCCAGAAGCGCTGCATCCGCCCCTGTTCGTCTCCCCGGTAGCGCGCGCCGTGTTCCGCTGCATCAGGCATAATCACCCGAAACCCCGCCTCTGCAAGCGCAACGGCAAAATAGCTGTAGACCAGCTTAGAAGAGGTAAAACCATGATAAAAGACAATGCAAGGCAGCGCCGTATCCGCGGCACCCTGCGGGTACGCATGGAGAACCTCCCCACCCGCAAGGTTACGCATTTCTAATGCAATCATTTACCGTCTCCTTTCTCTCAAGTGATGTTATGTTATTACTCAAGTCGCTCGTTCGCACATGATTCATAATCTTGAGAACCAGATTACGCTTTCACGATATTTTCATTCGAAAATCGCGTACGGGATAACAATTTGGGAACATTCCCCGGAAATGACATTCAGGCTACCACTACACTATGACTAACAGGAAACGAGATATGGTTATGCGTAGGTTTGCACCGTGGTTAATGGCAATCGCTTTAACCGGCTGTAGCGCCCTACAGGGGACGCCAAAGGCGCCGCCGCCGGCAACCGACCATCCACAAGAGATCCAGCGTAATCAGACGGCGGGTCTGCAGAAGATGGGGA
This sequence comes from Klebsiella sp. CN_Kp113, assembly GCF_040064585.1. Taxonomy (NCBI): domain Bacteria; kingdom Pseudomonadati; phylum Pseudomonadota; class Gammaproteobacteria; order Enterobacterales; family Enterobacteriaceae; genus Klebsiella; species Klebsiella sp. CN_Kp113. The sequence goes on from NZ_JBEAID010000015.1 coordinate 45,552, forward strand.
CGGTGAGCGTATTAATGTACGGCTCACCGATGGATGTCGAGGCTGCGCTAAAGGTCAAAGCTGAGGCAGCTAAAGCGGATTACTACGTCATCATAATGATTGATGACACCATGGTTCCGGGCCAGTGGTATTCGCAGGCAATTTTGTACCGTAAATAACGGTCAACCTTTAAGCCAGCTTTACACTGCTTTGCATCCATTCACGTTCTCCTGTGCATAATAACGTTCGGCCAGCTGTAACCTGGCAGAACGTTAGCAACGGACTGCCCTCAGGACTATGTGAAATGGAGCTGACGATGAAACGAACTTTTACCCTACCCAGCCTGATGTTGACCACCGTCACGGCCAATACTTCCGCGCAGTCAGCGGAGTTTGCCAGCGCTGACTGCGTAACGGGCCTGAACGAAATTGGCCTGATTTGCGTTAACAACATCTCGGGCAGCCAGCAGGATGTTGAACACGCTATCGCCGTGCAGGCCGATGAGCAGGGCGCCTCCTGGTATCGCATCGTCCAGATGTACGAGGAGCAGCAGCCGGACAACTGGCGGGTACAGGCCATTCTTTATGCCTGAGGCGCCTGTCGTCCACGCCCCGTTGCCCGTAACAGTAAGTCATCCAGCGTCTGCTCATCCAGCCGCATGCCGCCGCGCGCGTCGAGCATCATACGGCACCAGGCCTCTGCCAGCGGCGGTGACGCGAAGCGTAATAGCTGCGCCCCAACGCCCAGCATATAGACCAGCCGGGTAATCTCCCGCCCCTGCTCTTCCAGAGGCCGCCGTAGCCACTGCTGCAGCTGCCGCCACGTCCGATCGAAATGACGATTTTGCCCTTTCACTTCCGCGCACTCCGCCGCCAGAAGTTCGAGCGCCGCCGGCTGCTTCATCAGAACCCGCATCACGTCCAGACACATAATATTACCGGAACCTTCCCAGATGCTGTTTACCGGCATTTCACGGTACAAACGCGGTAATTCACTCTCTTCACAATAGCCTGAGCCGCCCAGTACCTCCATCGCCTCGGCGACGAACGCGATCCCGGATTTGCAGACAGTAAATTTCGCGGCGGGCGTGAACAGCCTTGCCCATAGCGCTTCCTGCACATCGTCGCGCCTGTCCCAGGCCCTCGCCAGGCGGAACAGAAAGGCGGTTTGCCCTTCCAGCCGCAGCGCCATCTGCCCCAGAACCTGACGCATTATCGGCTGATCGACCAGATTTTTACCAAATGCCTGACGCTGCAGAGCATGGTATAGCGCTACCGAATAGGCCCGGCGCATCAGCGCATGGCTACCCAGCGCGCAGTCAAAACGGGTCAGGCCGCCCATTTTGAGAATTTGCCGGACGCCATCGCCCTCTTCCCCGACCAGCCAGCCGCAGGCATTGAAAAACTCGACTTCGCTGCTGGCGTTCGCGCGGTTACCTAATTTATCTTTCAGCCTTTCCAGATGTACACCGTTACGCTGGCCATCCGGCAACAGGCGCGGAACAAAAAAGCAGGAGAGGCCCGCCGGCGCCTGAGCCAGCACCAGATGAGCATCGCTCTGCGGTACCGAGAAAAACCATTTATGTCCGATCAGATGATAAAAGCCTTCTGCGCTTTTCTCCGCTCGCGTCGTGTTGCTCAGGACATCGGACCCGCCCTGCTTTTCCGTCATCCCCATCCCGATAAGCAGCCCGCGTTTCTGATTACCCGGCACAAGGTGCGGATCGTAGCGATCGCTTAATAGCGGCGATAGCCAGTCGCTAAAAGTCTCGGGTAAGGAGCGCTGCAGCAATGGAATAGCGGCAAAGGTCATGGTGGTGGGACACAGGGTGCCCGCCTCGACCTGCGCATGCAGCATAAAGCGGGCAGCGCGGGCAACGAAGGCGCCTTCACGAGCCTCTTCCTGCCAGGCAAGATTATGTACCCGGTTAGCGCACAGCCCCTGCATCAGTAAATGCCAGGCGGGATGGAAACGAACATCGTCAAGACGCGATCCCGTTGCGTCATAGCGCAGCAGTTCCGGCGGATTGCTGTTGGCCAGGCGCCCCAGCTCCAGCGATTCGGCCGTCCCCAGCTGTTGGCCAATGCTCGCCAGCAGACCGCTATCCCAGCCCGCGCCTTCGCGGACGACGGCTTCACGCAGGGCGGTATCGGACAGGAATAAGTTACTGTTACATAGCGGCGAGGGTTGATTAAATACGGTATGAGTTTGCCAGTGCATTATGTTTCCCTCCTTCAATGGCTCTATCCATAAGTATGGACAACGGCGCACTTTCCGTCAGAGAACTCTGTTATAAAGTTCTCTCACAATCAGAAAGGGAATTTCATGATTCATTTAATTATTGAAGATCGGGAAAATGCGCAGAACTATATTCCGCTTATCCACCGCCATCTTCCTCATCTCGCGATGAGCGCTATCAAACAGAACCTGAACGCTTCCGGTTACGTCACCTCATTTGATGAAAACAAAATCTGCGATGACATTCTGGAAGAGCAGAATCCTATTGGAAATTTTCTTAATCTCATCAAAGTATTAAAGAATCGAGGCGCGCAGCTTAAATTCCTCGAGCAAACGGGAGATGAACCGGGAGAGGAATTACCCTTGAGCCAGGTCCTGAACTATGTAGAAAGAGGTCTCGACATTGCCCGTCGGATAGAGCGAGAAGGCGGTCAGAACTGGAGAAGATAAGCCATTCCAGAGAATGGCTTATTTGGAAAGAAGAGATTAGCTGCGCTGGCGTACCGCTTCAAACAGGCAAATACCGGTGGCGACCGATACGTTCAGCGACGACACGCTACCGGCCATCGGGATGCTGATCAACTCGTCGCAGTGCTCCCGGGTCAGGCGGCGCATGCCTTCGCCTTCCGCCCCCATGACCAGCGCCAGCGATCCGGTCATTTTGCTCTGGAACAGCGTATGATCGGCCTCACCGGCGGTACCGACGATCCAGACGTTCTCTTCCTGCAGCAGACGCATGGTACGCGCCAGGTTGGTGACGCGGATCAGCGGGACGTTTTCCGCCGCGCCGCAGGCCACTTTTTTCGCCGTGGCATTCAGCTGCGCAGAACGGTCTTTGGGGACAATCACCGCATGCACGCCAGCGGCGTCAGCGCTACGTAAACAGGCGCCGAGGTTGTGCGGATCGGTCACGCCGTCAAGGATCAAAAAGAACGGCTGATCGAGAGAGGCGATCAGATCCGGCAGATCGTTCTCCTGATACTGACGTCCGGGCTTCACGCGGGCAATAATTCCCTGATGAACGGCGCCTTCGCTTTTCTCATCCAGAAACTGGCGGCTGGCGACCTGAATCACCACGCCCTGCGCTTCCAGGGCATGGATCAGCGGCATAAGGCGCTTATCCTCACGGCCTTTCAGAATAAAGACTTCCTGAAAACGTTCAGGAGCGCGCTCCAGCAGTGCCTGCACCGCGTGGATGCCGTAAATCATTTCACTCATTTATCTACTCGTTTAGGTTCTGTTATCCGTTCCCTTCCCCCCGCCCCGCCACGATGTCGGGAGGCGCGGGGGTAAAGGGAATCGCACTACTCAGCGATATTCTTTTTCTTCGCCGCGCGCTTGGCTTTGGTCGCTGCGGCTATCTTCTGGGTTTTCTCCGACGGCTTTTTCGCTTTCTTCTCGCCTTTTGGCTGAGCGGCTTTCGGCTGAGACTGACCTTTCTGTTTGCGGAATGCGCTATCCGGCTCGAAGTTTACCTGCTTGCCCGCCTGACGGCGACGTCCGGAAGATTTACCTGCGCCGCCTTTCTTCGCTTTTTCACGCTCGGTCTTACCGACGTTGCGCGGCGCGCGCTCGCTGGAGATAAGCGAGAAGTCAATTTTACGCTCGTCCATGTTGACCGCTTCAACGCGCACTTCCACGCGATCGCCCAGTCGATAGGTCTGGCCGCCGGATTCACCAATCAGACGCTGCCCGACCTGATCGAAGCGGTAGTAGTCGTTATCGAGGGAAGAGACGTGCACCAGACCATCAATAAACAGCTCATCCAGACGGACGAAGAAACCAAAGCCGGTCACGCTGGCAATCACGCCCTTAAAGACGTTACCCACCTGATCCAGCATGAAATCACACTTCAGCCAGTCCGAAACATCGCGCGTCGCTTCATCAGCACGACGCTCGGTCATCGAACAGTGCGCCCCCAGCTGCAGCATCTCGTCCATGCTGTAGTGCCAGCCGCCGGTCTCGGTGCTATTGCCTTTATGTCCCTGCTCTTTCGCCAGTAAATACTTGATTGCGCGATGCAGCGAAAGGTCAGGATAGCGGCGAATCGGCGAGGTGAAGTGGGCATAGGATTGCAGCGCCAGACCAAAGTGGCCGCGGTTTTCCGGGTCGTATATCGCCTGTTTCATCGACCGCAGCAGCATGGTTTGCAGCATCTCTGCATCCGGACGATCGGCGATAGAGGTCAGTAATTCCGCATAGTCGCGCGGCTCCGGCTTGTTGCCGCCAGGCAGCTCAAGCCCCAGCTCCGCGAGCACCGAACGGAATGCGGTAATCGCTTCCGTACTCGGTTTGTCATGGATACGGAACAGCGCCGGTTCCTCGGCCTTCTCAACGAAGCGCGCAGCGGAGATGTTCGCCAGGATCATGCACTCTTCAATCAGCTTGTGCGCGTCGTTACGCTGAGTCTGCTCAATACGTTCAATGCGGCGTTCAGCATTAAAGATGAATTTAGCTTCTTCACTCTCAAATGAGATACCGCCGCGCTCTTCACGCGCGCCGTCCAGCACTTTGTAGAGGTTATGCAGCTCTTCAATATGCTTAACCAGCGGCGCGTACTGCTCACGCAGATCCTGGTCGCCCTGCAGCATATGCCAGACTTTGGTATAGGTCAGACGGGCATGGGAGCTCATCACCGCTTCGTAGAATTTGAAGCCGGTCAGACGCCCCTTGGCCGAAATCGTCATTTCACAAACCATACAGAGCCTGTCGACCTGAGGATTCAGTGAACACAGGCCGTTAGAGAGCACTTCAGGCAGCATCGGAACCACCTGAGACGGGAAGTAGACCGACGTGCCGCGGCTGCGCGCTTCGCCATCCAGCGGCGTACCCGGGCGCACGTAGTAGCTCACATCGGCGATCGCCACCCACAGACGCCAGCCACCGCCGCGTTTCTTCTCGCAGTACACGGCATCATCAAAGTCACGGGCGTCTTCGCCATCAATGGTGACCAGCGGCAGGCTGCGTAAATCAACGCGCCCTTGTTTCGCCTCTTCCGGTACCTGTTCTTTCAGGCCGGCGACCTGTTTTTCGACCGCTGGCGGCCAGACGTAGGGAATTTCATGGGTGCGCAGGGCCATATCGACCGCCATGCCGGTACCCATATTGTCGCCGAGGACCTCAACGATCTTGCCGACCGCTTTGGTGCGGCGGGTTGGGCGCTGGGTCAGCTCAACCACCACCACAAACCCCATCCGCGCGCCCATGATCTGTTCCGGGGGGATCAGGATATCGAAGCTCAGGCGGCTGTCATCCGGCACCACGAAGCCAACGCCCGCATCGGTAAAGTAGCGGCCCACAATCTGGCCCGTTTTTGGCACCAGTACGCGGACAATACGCGCTTCGCGACGGCCTTTACGGTCGGCGCCCAGCGGCTGCGCCAGCACCTGATCGCCGTGAATACAGGTTTTCATCTGCTCGGACGACAGATACAGGTCATCTTTACGGCCTTCAACGCGCAGGAAGCCATAACCATCGCGATGACCGATAACGGTCCCTTTCAGCAGGTCAAGACGTTCCGGCAGCGCATAGCACTGACGACGCGTAAAGACCAGCTGACCATCGCGTTCCATTGCGCGCAGTCTGCGGCGCAATGCTTCTTGTTGTTCTTCGCCTTCAATATTCAGCTCTATTGCCAGCTCATCTCGGCTAGCCGGTTTTTCGCGTTTTGCTAAATGATCGAGGATAAATTCCCGGCTCGGGATTGGATTAGCGTATTTTTCAGATTCGCGGTCCAGGAAAGGATCTTGTGACATGTCGGTTCCTCCGTTGTCATCTCCAGTGAAGTTTACGTCACTCCACCAGCAATAATTTATAAAGCGGTTGATTCTTTTCAACCAAATCGGCCAGCGTGTAGTTATCCAGTTCCTTGAGAAAACTTTGCGCGGCTTCAGCAAGCGCCTGTTTCAGACGACAGGCGGGCGTAATATGGCAAAATTCGCTGCTGCAGTTGACCAACGAGAGCGGCTCCAGATCGCGAACAACATCACCCACGCGAATCATATTTGCCGGTTTCCCCAGACGAATTCCCCCGTTTTTTCCCCGTACCGCCGTCACGTACCCCACGCGACTTAGCTGATTGATTATTTTAACCATATGATTACGGGAAACGCCGTAAACCTCCGTCACTTCGGAGATGCTGGTCATTCTTCCATCCGGTAGCGACGCCATATAAATCAGCGCGCGTAATCCGTAATCAGTGAAACTCGTTAACTGCACAATCAACCTCAGGGAAAAGAAAAACAGAGTGCGTCGGTAGACAATTACTATTGATGATAAACCAGCCAGCGCTCAGGCCGCTAATTTATTTAAATGGGGCGGGCGAACAGCAAAAACAAGAGGCGCCTTAACGGCGCCCCTGGAGATCGTTATGCGTCGAACGGATCGCGCAAAATCATCGTCTCGGTACGGTCAGGACCGGTAGAGATAATATCAACCGGTACGCCGGTCAGCTCTTCAATGCGTGCGATGTAGTTCAGCGCTGCCTGCGGCAGACCGCTGCGCTCTTTCACGCCAAAGGTGGTTTCAGACCAGCCCGGCATGGTTTCGTAAATCGGCTCGATGCCTTCCCAGTTGTCAGCAGCCAGCGGAGTGGTCGTCACTTCGCGGCCATCCGGCATCCGGTAGGCTACGCAGATTTTAACTTCTTTCAGGCCGTCCAGGACGTCCAGCTTAGTCAGGCAGAAACCGGACAGGGAGTTAATCTGCACCGCGCGGCGCACCGCTACGGCATCCAGCCAGCCGGTACGACGACGACGGCCGGTGGTAGCGCCAAACTCGTTACCCTGCTTGCACAGGAACTCGCCGGTTTCATCAAACAGCTCAGTCGGGAACGGACCCGCACCTACGCGAGTGGAGTAGGCTTTGATGATACCCAGAACGTAGTCTACATAACGCGGACCCAGACCGGAGCCGGTCGCCACGCCACCTGCGGTGGTGTTGGAAGAGGTTACGTACGGATAGGTACCGTGATCGATATCGAGCAGCGTACCCTGTGCGCCTTCAAACATGACGAAATCGCCACGCTTGCGCGCCTGGTCAAGCAGATCGGAAACGTCAACAACCATCGCGGTCAGGATGTCGGCAATCGCCATGACGTCATCGAGAACTTTCTGGTAGTCAACCGCTTCAGCTTTGTAGAAATTCACCAGCTGGAAGTTGTGATATTCCATCACTTCTTTCAGTTTCTCAGCGAAGGTGGCTTTATCAAACAGATCGCCAACGCGCAGACCGCGGCGAGCCACTTTATCTTCGTAAGCCGGGCCGATACCGCGACCGGTCGTACCGATAGCTTTCGCGCCGCGCGCTTTTTCACGCGCGACATCCAGCGCAACGTGATATTCGAGGATAAGCGGGCACGCTTCAGAAAGCAGCAGACGCTCGCGGACAGGGATACCACGGTCTTCCAGACCTTTCATCTCTTTCATCAGCGCAGCCGGAGAAAGCACGACACCGTTACCGATGATGCTGGTGACATTCTCGCGAAGAATACCTGATGGAATGAGATGGAGGACGGTTTTTTCACCGTTGATTACGAGAGTATGGCCGGCGTTGTGACCGCCCTGATAGCGCACAACATATTTAGCCCGTTCAGTCAGGAGATCGACGATCTTCCCTTTACCTTCGTCACCCCATTGGGTGCCCAGTACGACGACGTTGTTACCCATTTTTCAAAATCACCGTTTGCTTAAAAATGGATTCTACCATCGCTTTTTCAGAGTTACAGCACTTTTTGCACTCAAAAGGCGGGAAATTAGTCTACTTTACGCTCAGCCAATCGTTTTCCTCAACATGTAGTAGATGACGATACCGGCAACCACAAGACCTCCGCCAAACCGGCGTAATAAATTATCCGGTAATTGGCTCATCGTGGCGACCATTCGACGCCACGCGCGCGGATAAAGCAACGGCCCAAGCCCTTCAAGTACTAAAACCAGCGCCAGTGCCAGCCAAATTGTAGAGTTCATTATTCACCTTTATTTAAGTACAGCCACCGTCGCTCACCCCTGTGAGTCGTTGCTCAATTCATATTCTCCGGTATTTCATCATTGTTATGAACCGGCTTTATGAAACAAAATACATAACCCATTGGCGAACCCAAATCCGCTGCGAACATTGTAAAAAAGGCGCCTCAACGGGCGCCTTTTTGCTTACTCATTGCTTATCAGCGGGTCGCTGACGTGGGTGATTTCATATAGCGGAAGAAATCGCTGTCCGGGCTGAGAACCATTACATCCTGATTGCTCTGGAAGCTGTTCTCATACGCACGCAGGCTACGGATAAAGGCATAGAAGCCTGGATCCTGGCTGAATGCATCAGCAAACAGTTTCGCCGATTCAGCATCGCCTTCACCGCGCAGAATACGACCCTGACGCTCGGCTTCCGCCAGCGTTTTGGTCACTTCATAATCCGCGGTCGCGCGCAGTTTTTCAGCTTCTTCCTGACCCTGTGAACGGTGACGACGCGCTACCGCTTCACGCTCGGCGCGCATACGGTTGTAGATCGCTTCAGACACTTCGGCAGGCAGGTTGATCTGTTTAATACGCACGTCGACGACTTCAATACCCAGCGCCGCCATACTGTTCGGGTTGATCACCTGAACCTTACCGTTCGTTTCTGCTTCAACACGCTCCGCCGCTTTAGCAATCGCGTCATCGGCAGCCGGCGTACTGACTTCATCTTCTGTGCCCGCAGAACCTGAGTTCAGCGCATCGCGGACTTCCAGGGTCAGACGGCCGCGGGAGTCGGTCACGATGTCTTTCACATCCAGACGGCCAATTTCAGAACGTAGACGGTCAGAGAATTTACGCTTCAGCAGCACCTCGGCCTGGGAAACGTCACCGCCGCCGGTTGCCAGGTAGTAACGGCTAAAGTCGCTGATGCGCCACTTGATGTAAGAGTCAACAATCAGGTCCTTCTTCTCTTTGGTAACAAAGCGGTCGGCCTGGTTGTCCATCGTCTGGATACGCGCATCAAGCATCTTCACGGATTCAATAAAAGGAATCTTGAAGTGAAGGCCAGGCGCGTACACCAGCGGTTTGTTTTCATCGTCGCGCAGAACTTTACCAAAACGCAGCGTAATGCCGCGCTCGCCCTCTTTGACCACAAAGATGGACATGTAGAGCACCACCAGCACGATGACAATTATCGCGATAACAGATTTACGCATCGTTATTCCCCCTGACGCTGGTAGTCGTTACGCTGCGCGTTGGCGCGGCGTTGGTCCATAATGGTGCCTCCCGTAGAGGTAGAAGCGTTACTGGCGCTGTTTGAGCTGGCTGCAGGCGGCAGACGCAGCAGATCGCTTGCGCCACTGCTATCGCTCTTTGCCGCCGGCGCGCCGGCGCCTTTCAGCATCTGATCCAGAGGCAGAACCATCAGGTTGCTCCCCTTATCGTTAACCAGCACTTTGCGCGTATGGCTCAGCACTTTTTCCATGGTTTCGATATACAGACGCTCGCGGGTAATTTCCGGAGCCGCTTTATACTCAGGCAGAATTTTTGCAAAACGAGCCACTTCACCCTGCGCTTCAAGAACGGTCTGGGTCTTATAGGCGCGAGCCTCTTCAAGGATACGCTGCGCCTGACCGTTAGCCCGCGGCTGGACTTCGTTGGTGTAAGCTTCCGCTTCACGAATGTACTGCTGTTCGTTTTCACGCGCGGCAATCGCATCATCAAACGCGGCTTTTACTTCCTCCGGCGGACGCGCCGTCTGGAAGTTGACGTCGAGCAGGGTGATACCCATGTTGTACGGACGAATGGTCTCTTCCAGCTCGCGCTGGGTATCGCTACGAATGACGGTACGTCCTTCGGTCAGGATACGGTCCATGGTGTATTTACCGATCACGCCACGCAGGGCGCTGTCGGTGGCCTGACGCAGGCTGTCGTCCGCGCTGGTGACGCTAAACAGATAGCGTTCCGGATCGGTCACGCGGTACTGCACGTTCATCTCAACGCGCACGACGTTTTCGTCAGACGTCAGCATGACGCCGGAAGCCGCCAGTTCGCGGACCGACTCAACGTTAACCGCCTGAACGTTATCAATGAAAGTAGGTTTCCAGTTAAGGCCAGGCTCAACCAGATGGCTAAATTTACCAAAGCGAGTGACGACGCCACGTTCAGCTTCTTTAATGGTATAGAAACCGCTGGCTGCCCAGATAATAACCGCAGCGGCGGCAACGATGCCGACGATACGTCCGCCCATTGGCCCGCGAGGTCCCTGAGAGCCGCTACCGCCGCCCAGTCCACCTTTTCCGCCACCCAGGCCGCCAAGTTTTTTACTTAGCTTACGGAAGATATCATCCAGATCGGGAGGTCCCTGCTCGCGACCGCCTTTGTTGCCATTTCCCCCAGAGTTGCCGCCTTGGTTATTGCTGCTTCCCCACGGGTCGCGGTCCTGTCCGTTATTACCGGGCTGATTCCACGCCATGTATATGCTCCATATTTGTTTTTGATATCCCCACAGGGGTCAATATCTTCAGGCAAGCTGCAAGGTCAAATCACGTATTCAACCAGCGCTGGCTCTTGTTTACAGAGGCGACGCCAGTCAACGATCGGCATGCGCACCTGCAGACCAACGCTACCGTCATCCTCCATCCACTCTTTCTCTATCGCCTGAAGCTGATAGAACCGGCTTCTCAACCGACCTTCCTGCGGTGGCAGGCGCAGCGTGTGCTGGGCCACTTCACCAGAAAGCCGTTCCGTCAAAGCCTGAAAAAGCAGCGGTACGCCAACCCCGGTCTGGGCGGAAAGCCAGACCCGAATCGGTTTATTTTCTTCATCCCGATCGATACGCGGCTCAAAATCATCCAGCATGTCGATTTTATTCATGACCAGCAGCGCCGGGATCTCATCAGCTTCGATTTCCGCGAGCACCGTATTCACTGCGTCAATATTTTCCTGCACGCGCACATCGGCAGCATCAATGATATGCAGCAACAGCGTCGCCTGGCGCGTCTCCTGGAGCGTCGCTTTAAACGCGGCCACCAGATCGTGCGGCAGGTGGCGAATAAAGCCTACGGTATCCGCCAGGACGGTTTCGCCGACATCAGGGACATCAATCCGGCGCAGCGTTGGGTCCAGAGTGGCGAACAGCTGGTTCGCAGCATAGACCTCGGCTTCGGTTATCTGATTGAACAACGTGGATTTACCGGCGTTGGTATAACCGACCAGCGACACGGTTGGAATATCGGCTTTGGCGCGTGACCGCCGTCCCTGCTCACGCTGTTTTTCAACTTTTTCCAGTCGCGCCAGGATCTGCATAATACGGTTACGCAGCAAGCGGCGGTCAGTTTCGAGCTGGGTTTCCCCCGGGCCGCGCAAACCAATCCCGCCTTTCTGTCTTTCAAGGTGGGTCCAGCCGCGAACGAGGCGAGTCGCCATGTGGCGCAGCTGCGCCAGCTCGACCTGCAGTTTCCCTTCGTGGGTACGCGCTCGCTGGGCAAAAATATCTAAAATCAAGCCGGTACGATCGATAACCCGACATTCGCATAAGCGCTCCAGGTTTCGTTCCTGTGCCGGACTCAGGGCATGATCGAAGAGCACGACCGATGCACCGGTCGCTTTTACGGCTTCCGCAATTTCGACTGCTTTACCTTCACCAACAAAATACTTCGGGTGCGGTGCTTTACGGCTACCGGTAATCACCTGCATTGCTTCGACACCGGCGGAAGAGGCCAGAGTTTCAAACTCCTGGAGATCTTCCATATCTTTGTCTTGCGAAAAATAGATGTGTACCAGTACCGCCTGCTCACCGGCATCATAACGGTCAAACAAGCGTAAACCCCTTATAAAATACCAGCGGGGAACGCAGAAAACCTGGCTCCCCGACGTGGAAAAACAGCATCTGCCTTATTCGGCGTCTTCGCTGTCTTGCTGCGGCGCAGAAGAACCCTGCGCACCACCACCGTGGTGATAGTTGTTTGTACCGCCGCCAGCATTGTTGCTGTGGTGTGACACCGGGCGAGACGGGACAACAGTAGAAATTGCGTGCTTATAGACCATCTGGCTGACCGTGTTTTTCAACAGGATCACGAACTGATCGAAAGACTCAATTTGCCCTTGCAGCTTAATACCATTCACCAAATAAATAGAAACCGGAACACGTTCCCGACGCAAAGCGTTCAGGAACGGATCTTGTAAAGATTGCCCCTTAGCCATTCTCTCTTTTCCTTATATGTATGCTTGTTTTGTACTCAGAACCTTACGATTCTTAAAAAAATTACGCACGATACCCGTTCAATTGTACACGTTCAGTCCAGGCTAGCACCAACAACCTGTAATACTTTGTTGAACGCTTGTTCAGGTTGTTCACTGTCTAACCAGTGGATACCTTCCCAACCGCGCAGCCAGGTCACCTGACGTTTAGCTAACTGTCTCGTGGCGCAAACACCTCGATAAACCATTTCATCATACGGGATCTCGCCATTTAGGTAAGACCACATCTGGCGATATCCGACACAACGAATGGAAGGCATATCCGTATGCAAATCTCCCCGGGCAAAAAGCGCCCGCACTTCTGCTTCAAAACCTGAAGCCAACATCTGATGAAAACGCTGTTCTATGCGCTGATGGAGCAGTTCACGGCTCGCCGGGGCGATGGCGAACTGGTGCACCTTATACGGCAGAGCATCACCTGACGTTTGCGTCAGCTCCGTTAAAGTTTTACCCGAAATGAAAAAAACTTCCAGTGCTCGGGAAAGTCTTTGCGGATCATTTGGATGAATACGCGCGGCGGCAACCGGATCAATTTCCTGTAGCTGCTGGTGTAACGCGTTCCATCCCTGCTCTGCGGCCTGTTGCTCGATCCTGGCTCTGACCTCAGGGTCAGCCGAGGGTAGAGGCGACAATCCTTCCAACAACGCCTTGAAATACAACATCGTTCCGCCAACCAGTAGCGGAATTCGCCCGGCAGCGACGATATCGGCCATCTCTGCCAGCGCATCGCGGCGGAAATCCGCCGCGGAATAAGCTTCGGCCGGGTCAAGAATATCCAGCAGACGATGCGGCGCAGCGCTCAGCTCCGCGGCATCGGGCTTGGCCGTGCCTATGTCCATTCCTCGATAGATGAGGGCTGAATCAACGCTAATCAACTCTACTGGCAAAACTTTACGTAAGGCGATAGCCAATGCGGTTTTACCAGAGGCCGTCGGGCCCATTAAAAATATTGCCTTAGGCAGGCTTGCCTCAGTTACATCACTCATCTTTCAGGGCATTCATCGCCGAATGTAAATCAACAGGTTGTAACAGACCACCCGGCGGCGCTTTAACCAGCTGCGGACATAAGCGTTCGATATCCGCCAGGACGGCAATCGCCTGCGCCATGTTCCACTGCGCATGTTCGCTCGCCAGATTACGCGCCATCCACTGAGCAATATTGCCGACGTCGACGGTTTTTTGCTGCGCCAGGTAGCCTATCAGTTCAGGAATCAAGATTTGTAAATTTTGTTGTCTTAAGGGTAAAGGCACTGCGCGGACCGTCACGTGGTGCGCATCGGACTGGAGTTCAATCCCGACCTCAGCCAGCGCCGACTGCGCCTGCTTGAGCGCGTCTTTTTCCTCGTCGGACACTTTTATCCGCAGCGGGATAAGCAGCGGTTGGGCGCAAACCGCCTCTGCGCCCGGCGTTAGCTGCGCCTGGCGCAGCCAGCGCTCAGCAACCGGCAGAGCCAGCAGCGCTAACTTACCGCCGCGCTCCAGCAGCGCGCAGTCGCTATCGATAATCGTCAGTACGCGGCCAAAGCTTTGGCTATGGCCCGACAGGCCTTCCGCTGCCGGTGCGGGAGCCAGGGGTTTGCGCTCCGTGGCCGGCGTATCCAGCAGTTGGCGATAAAGCGCACCCTGCTGTTTTTGATAGCCTGGCTGCGCGTGCGGCCAGGCGGCTCCGCCAGATGAACCCGAGGCGGCGGACTCTCGCGAACCTCCGGTATTAAAACGCGGCGCGGCGGGCTCATCCCGGTAACGGGGAGCGGCGCTTTCACGCGCGACCGCTGGCTGGGCAAAATGATTGCCGCCCGCCGCAATGCGGTTTTCCGGCACCTGCCGCGGCGCGGGCTCATCGCCCTCTTCCGCCAACGGCACCTCCAGCTGCTGCTGCAGGACGCTCAGCACGCCCTGATAGATAAAGTCATGCACCAGGCGCGACTGATGAAAACGCACTTCATGTTTGGCCGGATGGACGTTCACATCCACCTGATGCGGATCTATCTTCAGATACAGCACAAAGGCAGGCTGCTGGTCGGCGCCCAGTTTGTCTTCACAGGCCTGGCGAATCGCGTGATTAATCAGGCGATCGCGCATCATCCGCCCATTGACGTAGCAATACTGAATCTCCGCCAGCGTCGGATTGGTATGTAGCGGATCGGCCACCCAGCCGCTGAGGGTCAGGTCGCCGTGCTGCCACTCAATCGCCAGCGCGTGTTCGAGAAATGGCAAACCGCAGATCGCGCCCAGACGCCGCTCGCGCTGGCCGTCCTGCGATACCGCCCGGTACTGGCGCACGGACTTGCCGTTGTGGCTGAGGTTGATGGTCACGTCGAAGCGCGCCAGCGCAATGCGCCGCACGATCTCGTCGATATGGCCAAACTCGGTTTTCTCGGTGCGCATAAATTTGCGCCGGGCGGGGGTGTTATAAAACAGATCCAGCACTTCCAGCGTTGTTCCCACCGGGTGCGCCGCCGGCTTCACGGTGACCGCCTGATCGCGCCCTTCGGCATAGGCCTGCCAGGCCTCCTGCTGATCTTCGGTACGCGAGGTCAACGTCAGACGCGCCACTGAGCTAATACTGGCCAGAGCTTCGCCGCGAAAGCCGAGGCTAATGATCGCCTCAAGGTCATCCAGCGAAGCAATTTTACTGGTGGCGTGACGAGCCAGCGCCAGCGCCAGCTCGTCTTTTTTGATGCCGCAGCCGTTATCGCGAATGCGGATTAACTTCGCCCCGCCGCGCTCAATATCAATGTCGATGCGCGTCGCCCCGGCATCGAGGCTATTTTCCACCAGCTCTTTGACCACCGACGCCGGACGTTCCACCACTTCACCTGCGGCAATCTGGTTGGCGAGCTGCGGCGGTAGAACCTGAATCGGCATGGCCGTCTCCTTAATTTAACAACGTCCCGTCTGACGAACCTGCGCTGGCAGTCTGCGCGGCTGCCCCGCGCGGCGCGGATTGCAGAGGATGCTGCATAAAGTAGTTACGCAGGCCGTTATAAATCGCCTCTGCGACCTGCTGCTGATAAGCATCGCTACCCAGCAGCCGCTCTTCGCCGGTATTACTGATAAAACCCGTTTCCACCAGGATCGACGGGATATCCGGCGAACGCAGTACGCCGAGGCTGGCATGCTCAGGGCGACGCTTATGTAAATCGCCGATCCGCTGCAGCTGGCTCAGCACATTGGTCGCTACATCATACCCGACGCGCTGGGAATGGCCGAACTGTAAATCCAGCACCGCCTGGCTCAGGTAAGGGTCCGACTGGCTGTTGGCCAGTACATCGCCCGCGCCGCCCAGCAGTTCTGACTGTTTCTCATGCTGCTCGAGCCAGCCGGCCATTTCGCTGTTCGCGCGGCGGTTGGAAAGCACCCAAACCGAGGCCCCGGTAGCATCGCGATTCGGCGCAGCGTCGGCGTGAATCGAGACAAGGAAATTGGCGTTTTGCTTACGTGCGACGTCAGAACGCCCCATGACGGAAATGAAATAATCGCCGTCGCGCGTTAGCACGGGCCTGAACTGCGGATCGGCATTCAGCAGCGCGCGGAGCTTACGCGCAATCGCTATGGTCACATTCTTTTCTTTCGTGCCGTTCGGACCAATGGCTCCCGGATCTTGGCCGCCGTGGCCGGCGTCAATGGCGATAATCACTTTATCGTCGCCGGAAACGGTACGCGCCGCAGGACGCGTTACGCTACTGGTGTTGGTCACCGCGGTAAGCCGGTCGTTATCGGCTTTAAACGGGTTGCGCGCGGGTTCGCTCGGACGCACGGGCTGCGCCACGGGCCTTTCCGCCTGTCTAACCACCACCGGCTGAGGTGGAGGCGGAGGCGGCGCGTCGGCGTTAATCGTAAACACCACGGTGTAGTTAGAGCCGTTCTGCTGTTTCACCGCGCGGGTTTTGCCATCGGCGGTGAGATCCACCAGCAGGCGCAGCGACTGCGTATCCTGCGGCGTCCCGGAACGAATGCTTTTTACCAGATTATTGCCGCTAAACTGCAGCGGTAGCCCCTGGAGTACGCCAGTCTGTTTAATATCCAGCGCCACGATGCGTTTGCCCTGGGGGCTAAACGAATATTCAGGCTCGCCGATAAAGCTAATGGTAATGCGGGCCTGCCGATCGCCATTTGAGACCTGGATATCGGATAAACTTGCCGCAGTGGCCTGAATGCTGAACAGCATCAGTGCGGCGGCCAGCCAACTGGTTAAGCGATACATCATCCCGTCGTCCTTCAGGCTAATTAGCCAAACGCGCCAATAAAGACTCACCCAATGAGGAGACCGCGGTTACGCGCGCCTCACGCCCTTGTGCCTGATACTCAAGGTGAATTTCAACATCCGGGTCCGGCAGTACTCCCGTGCCCTGCTGAGGCCATTCCACCAGGCAGATAGCATCGTCAGTAAAATAATCGCGGATCCCCATAAACTCGAGTTCCTCAGGATCCGCCAGGCGATAAAGATCGAAGTGATAGACCATCAAATTATCGAGACTGTATGGCTCGACGAGGGTGTAGGTTGGGCTTTTAACGTTGCCACGGTGACCGAGAGCCTGAAGGAAACCGCGGCTAAAGGTGGTCTTACCCGCCCCTAAATCGCCATACAAATAGATGACCGTCGCGCCAGCGCATGCCTGCGCGACGCGATTGCCAAGGCTTAAAGTCGCCTGCTCATCGGGTAAAGGAATCACTCGGTTAATCATGGTCTACGTCAATCACATCCGGGTTAACAACACGCCTGAGCGTGAAAAAAAGATCGGTCGCCAGCATTCCGCGGGTGCCGTGTCTCGCCGCCAGCCGATCGGCGGCTTCGCCATGAGCAACGCATCCGGCGCAGGCAGCATCATACGGCGTCAGGCGCTGGCCTAACAACGCAGCGATAATACCGGTCAGCACATCGCCCATCCCGCCGCTGGCCATCCCAGCGTTACCGGCGTCGATAATAGCCATTTCGCCCCTTTCGCTCGCCACGATCGTACCTGCACCTTTCAGCACCACGATGCCACCATAACGTTTTACCAGACGTTGTGCAGAATGTAAGCGATCGCTTTCAATTTCTGCCACACTCACGTTCAGCAGGCGGGCGGCCTCGCCGGGATGCGGCGTCAGCACGCGATTGTGACGTTTATCGGGATTGATTGCCAGCAGGTTCAGCGCATCCGCATCCCAGACCATTGGTTTGCGAAAATTCTCCGCCTGGCGTAGCGCATTTTTACCCCACTCGCCCTGCCCCAGACCCGGCCCAATCGCAATGACATCCGCCCAGTGCAGACTCTCTTCGAGAGAACGGGACGTCAGCTCATGGACCATCAGCTCCGGCCTGGCGGTCAGAATGGGGGCAATGTTGTCCCGGTGAGTCAGTACTCGCACCAGCCCGGCGCCCGCGCGCAGCGCCGCTTCACCGCTCATTCGTATGGCGCCCGCCGTCCCCGGTTCGCCGCCAATAATCACCAGCTTACCGTGGTCGCCTTTGTGCGAGGTTGGACGCCGCGGCGGCAGCCAGCCGGGGAGCTGCGAGGCATCGAAGCGACTGAGCGCCGTCGTTTGGCCTGCCAGCCAACCCTCAAGCCCCAGGGCGTGGTGATGCAAACGGCCAACGACATCGCGGGCTTTGCCGGTCAGCAGCCCCGGCTTAAGCGCGATAAAGGTGATGGTATGAGCGGCATGGATAACCGCGCCCGGCGTCGTCCCCGTTTGCGCATTCAGGCCGGAGGGGATATCCAGCGCCACAACCGCAGCCGGATGGGCGTTTGCCCGCGCGATCAGCGCCGCAACGTTTTCCCGGGGCGCGCTCTGTAACCCGGTACCGAGCAGGCCGTCAATAATCAGCGTGATATCTTCCGGCCAGGGGATGCTGGCGGCATGAATCGTGCCGCCGGCGTTGAGCCACTCCTCACGCGCGAGGCTGGCCTCTTCCGGCAGCGGCTTCTCGCTCTCCAGCGCCAGCAGCGTGACCTGAATGCCTCGCGACTGTGCCAGGCGAGCCACCACGTAGCCGTCGCCGCCGTTATTACCGTGGCCGCAGAGAATCAGCCAGTGCTGGCTTTCAGGATACTGGACGCGCGCAAACTCAAAAGCCGCTTCGCCCGCACGACGCATCAATTCATACAACGTCAGCCCAAGGGCATCCGCCGCTTCTTTTTCCGCTCGTCGTAGCGCCTCCGCCGACCAGATGATATGTGGTATACTCCCGGTGTTTTTCGTCATCGTATGGTCCATCATGTCACAGCCCCTCGATCTCAATCAGTTAGCGCAGCAAATCAAACAATGGGGCACAGAGTTGGGGTTCCAGCAGGTCGGTATTACCGATACCGATCTCAGCGCCAGCGAACCTAAACTGCAGGCGTGGCTGGATAAACAATACCACGGCGAAATGGCGTGGATGGCGCGTCATGGCATGATGCGCGCGCGCCCCCATGAGCTCCAGCCCGGTACCCTGCGCGTGATTAGCGTGAGAATGAACTACCTGCCCGCTAATGCCGCTTTCGCCCGTACCCTGAAAGACCCCGCGGTGGGTTACGTTAGCCGTTACGCCCTCGGACGGGACTATCACAAGCTATTACGTCATCGCCTGAAAAAATTAGGTGAGATGATTCAGGGACAGTGTGCTTCGCTCAATTTTAGACCTTTTGTCGATTCCGCGCCGATTCTTGAACGCCCTTTAGCCGAAAAAGCGGGGCTGGGATGGACAGGTAAGCACTCGCTCATCCTTAGTCGCGATGCCGGCTCGTTCTTTTTCCTCGGTGAACTGCTTATCGATCTCCCTCTTCCCATTGACCAGCCCGTCAAGGAAGAGTGCGGCCGCTGCGTTGCCTGTATGACCATCTGCCCAACCGGCGCCATCGTCGAGCCCTATACCGTCGATGCCCGGCGCTGTATTTCCTATCTGACTATCGAACTGGAAGGCGCTATTCCGGAAGAGTTTCGCCCGCTGATCGGCAACCGCATATACGGCTGCGATGACTGCCAGCTGATTTGCCCGTGGAACCGCTTCGCGCAGCTCACCGATGAAGAGGATTTCAGCCCGCGCAAGGCGCTACACGCCCCGGCACTTATTGAGCTGTTCGCCTGGAGCGAACCCTGGTTTTTAAAAGTGACGGAAGGTTCGGCCATTCGCCGTATTGGTCATCTGCGCTGGCTGCGTAATATCGCCGTCGCGTTGGGCAACGCGCCCTGGGATGAAGCGAACCTGAAGGCGCTGGAAAGCCGCAGGGGTGAGCACCCGCTTCTCGACGAACATATCGAGTGGGCGATGGCGCAGCAAATTGAAAAGAGAAATGCCAATGTGGTTGAGGTGCAGTTACCCAAAAAGCTGCGTCTGGTCAGGGTGGTTGAAAAAGGGCTACCGCGCGACGCCTGATTCATTCACAGGGTGTGAATAAAAATAAAAACACATTGCGTTTCAAGGGGCAGACGTTCGTCAAGTGATCGGATTAACACTTTGAAATGAAATTTAACTGTTACATTTCAATTAGATATAAGAATACTATTTACATAGTGAAGTAATTTTCTGAGAGAGGACGAAAGGTTAAGCTGTGGATAACTCTGTTCACAGTATTTTCAGGACCGCGCGAAAATCATCACCGGCGCGTGCTTGCGCTGTGGATAAACTGGGTATGAGAAGATATTTGGAGCGGGAAACGAGACTCGAACTCGCGACCCCGACCTTGGCAAGGTCGTGCTCTACCAACTGAGCTATTCCCGCTTGGGTATGGTAACTTTCAAATTTTGGAGCGGGAAACGAGACTCGAACTCGCGACCCCGACCTTGGCAAGGTCGTGCTCTACCAACTGAGCTATTCCCGCTTGGGTATGGTAACTTTCAAATTTTGGAGCGGGAAACGAGACTCGAACTCGCGACCCCGACCTTGGCAAGGTCGTGCTCTACCAACTGAGCTATTCCCGCATACTTCTGGCCATATTTCTATGGCGTCGTGATTTGCATTTCTGCTTCGTCACGGGAGGCGCATTATACGAGAATTCGATTTACCTGCAACCCCCCTGAGCGCAATTTTTTTCGTTTTTGGTTTAAGTGACCACTTAATCACCACACACCGGCCTGAATTGTCTAAATAACCAGCAAATGCGGCAAAATCACTTTTTCCGGGCCCGCTAAAGGCGCAAAATCGCTCAAGTTTATAGGCGGATATCGCCCGCTGACGGTCAACAACGATGACAACCAGGGAAATAAAATGAAAAAAGCGCTTACCGTCCTGCTGCTGGCCACGCTTGCCACAGGAACAGCATCGGCAACAACGCTACATTTTGGGACAACGACGGCCAATCCGCCGTATGAAACCGTCAATGGTAAAAATCAGCCCACGGGTTTTGATATCGACCTGGCCAACGCGCTATGCAGGCAGATGCAGGTCGAATGCAAATTCACTCCCCAGGGGTTCGATACCCTCATCCCGGCGCTGCGCTTTAAGAAATTCGACGCCGTGATTGCCGGTATCGAAGTGATTCCGATGCGAGAAAAGCAGGTTGCGTTCAGCCATCCCTATCGTCAGGCGCTGTCCGGCGTAGTTGTCACCGCGAAAGACGCCGCCCATACCTTTGCCGATCTGAAGGATAAAAAAATCGGCGTCGTGAAAGGCACCCTTCATCAGCACTATCTGCGGGACAAACAAAAAGCCGTGCATGCGGTGCCTTACGACAGCGACGAAAGCGCCCTGAGCGCGCTGAAAGAAGGCGTGATTAGCGGCGTGATGGGCGATCAGGAGACGTTAACGAAATGGCTCCAGGATAACCCCGACTACGCCATGATGGACGAACGCGCCACGGATCCCGGCTACTACGGTAAGCAGTACGCCATTGCGGTACGTAAAGACGATCCTGAGCTGCTGAATAACATCAATGCCGCTCTGGATGTCGTAAAAGCCTCGCCGGAGTTCCAGGCCATGGAACAGAAGTGGTTTAAATAGTCGGGGATATGACCGGGGCGTGTTGGCCCCAGCACGGGCGTTAAAGCTTAATAAAGTGTTCGCGATAGTAGGCCAGTTCCGCGACCGATTCGCGAATATCGTCCATCGCCTGATGGGTTCCTTGTTTCTTAAAGCCGTCGAGAATTTCCGGCTTCCAGCGACGAGCCAGCTCTTTGAGCGTGCTGACGTCCAGATAGCGGTAGTGGAAATACGCTTCCAGCTCAGGCATATATTTAAACAAGAAGCGGCGATCCTGGCCGATGCTATTGCCGCAGATCGGCGACTTACCTGCCGGTACCCACTTTTTGAGGAATTCGATAGTCGCCAGTTCGGCTTCACGATCGCCCTGGGTACTCGCCTTTACCCGCTCCACCAGCCCGCTGCCGGTATGGGTACGCACGTTCCACTCGTCCATCAACGCCAGCTGCGCGTCTGACTGGTGCACCGCAATGGTCGGCCCTTCCGCCAGAATGTTCAGATTCGCGTCGGTCACCAGGGTGGCGATTTCGATGATGCGATCGCGCTCCGGATCCAGCCCCGTCATTTCAAGATCGATCCAAATCAGGTTGTTTTCATCTGCACTCATGTTATTTTCCACCCTTCTTACGTCACTATATTCATCTAAAATAGCGTGTATCATAGAGGTTTTGCCCGTACAGGGCGACCAGGAGCCAGTTCGATTGAGTAAAAATAAACTCTCCAAAGGCCAACAGCGCCGCGTGAAGGCCAACCACCAGCGCCGCCTGAAAACGACTTCGGAGAAGGCCGATTTTGATGACAACCTGTTCGGTGAGAAATCCGAAGGGACCGTCATTAGCCGCTTTGGCATGCATGCCGATGTCGAATCCGCCGACGGTAGCGTCCACCGTTGCAACATACGCCGCACTATCCGTTCGCTGGTCACCGGCGATCGCGTGGTCTGGCGGCCTGGCAAAAGCGAAGCTGACGGCGTCAACGTCAAGGGCATCGTCGAGGCCGTCCATGAACGGACCTCCGTACTGACGCGTCCGGATTTCTACGACGGCGTCAAACCCATCGCCGCCAATATCAATCAGATTGTCATTGTTTCCGCGATCTTGCCTGAGCTTTCTCCGAATATTATCGACCGCTACCTCGTGGCCTGCGAAACGCTGAACGTTGAGCCGCTGATCGTGCTCAATAAGATCGACCTGCTGGATCAGGCGAGCATGGACTTCGTCAACGAGCAAATGGACATTTATCGCCATATTGGTTACCGCGTACTGATGGTCTCCAGCCGCACGCAGGATGGCCTGAAGCCGCTTGAAGAGGCGCTCACCGATCGTATCAGTATCTTTGCCGGGCAGTCAGGGGTAGGCAAATCCAGCCTGCTGAACGCGCTGCTGGGCCTGCATGATGACCAAATCCTCACCAATGACGTTTCGGATGTCTCCGGACTGGGGCAGCACACCACCACGGCCGCGCGCCTGTACCACTTCCCGCACGGCGGCGATGTGATTGACTCGCCGGGCGTACGCGAGTTCGGCCTGTGGCATCTCGACGCGGAACAAATCACCCACGGCTTTGTCGAATTCCATGATTATTTAGGCCGCTGCAAATACCGCGACTGCAAACACGACAATGACCCGGGCTGCGCCATTCGCGAAGCGGTGGAGAAAGGCGAAATCGCCGAAAGCCGGTTTGAAAACTACCATCGCATTCTGGAAAGCATGGCGCAGGTACAGGTAAAAACGCGTAAAAGCTTTTCATCAACCGATGACTGACATTTAAGCTGAGCATCGTTAGAATCGTCCCCCTTTTTTCAGGCTCCGCTGCTCCGCGGGGCCAGGAACGACAAATAATGGCCTGGAGGCTACCTTGTTAAACGATCTTAAACTTTCACTGCAATACATTCTGCCTAAACTGTGGCTCACCCGCCTCGCAGGCTGGGGTGCACGCAAACGAGCAGGCTGGCTGACAAAACTGGTCATCGATCTGTTCGTGAAATATTACAAGGTCGATATGAAAGAGGCGCAAAAGCCTGACACCGCCAGCTACCGTACCTTTAACGACTTCTTCGTTCGCCCGCTGCGCGACGACGTCCGTCCGCTAAACACCGACCCGAGCGTGCTGGTAATGCCCGCCGACGGCGTCATCAGCCAACTGGGCGCCATTGAAGACGACAAAATTTTGCAGGCTAAAGGCCATAACTACAGCCTGGAAGCGCTGCTGGCCGGTAACTACCAGATGGCTGACCTGTTCCGTAACGGCAGCTTCGTTACCACCTATCTTTCGCCGCGCGATTACCACCGCGTGCATATGCCGTGCAACGGTATTCTGCGCGAAATGATCTACGTGCCGGGGGATCTGTTTTCCGTAAACCATCTGACCGCGCAAAACGTGCCGAATCTTTTTGCCCGCAACGAGCGCGTCATCTGCCTGTTCGACACTGAGTTTGGCCCTATGGTGCAAAT
This sequence comes from Klebsiella sp. CN_Kp113, assembly GCF_040064585.1. Lineage (NCBI taxonomy): Bacteria > Pseudomonadati > Pseudomonadota > Gammaproteobacteria > Enterobacterales > Enterobacteriaceae > Klebsiella > Klebsiella sp. CN_Kp113. Next base: position 69,323 of record NZ_JBEAID010000015.1, read on the forward strand.
CCTCGTCGGCGCCACCATCGTCGGCAGCATCGAAACCGTGTGGTCCGGTACCGTCACGCCGCCGCGCGAAGGCATCATTAAGCGCTGGACCTGGCCTGCTGGCGATAGCGAAGGCTCCGTCGCCCTGCTGAAAGGCCAGGAGATGGGCCGCTTTAAGCTGGGCTCCACGGTGATTAACCTGTTTGCTCCGGGCCAGGTGAAGCTGGTTGAGCAGTTACAAAGCCTGTCGGTGACCAAAATAGGCCAGCCGCTGGCGATCGCGCCTGAAGCCACAGCGCCGGTAGAGCCCGTGCCGCTGGCGGAAGAAGAAGTCCGCGCTGAACACGCCGCCAGCCCGCTGGTTGACGATAAACAAGACGAAGGTTAATTCCTGAAAAAAGGTTACGCCGTGCGCCTGATATACACTTTCCTGTTGGCCTGGTGCCTCAGTTTTGGGGCGTACGCAGCGACAGCCCCGGATGCTAAACAGATAGCCCAGGAGCTGGAACAGGCGAAGGCGGCAAAGCCCGCCCAGCCTGAAACCGTTGAAGTCCTGCAATCTGCCCTGAACGCCCTTGAGGAGCGTAATGCCTCCCTTGAGCGCGCCCGTCAGTACCAGGACGTTATCGATAACTTCCCCAAACTGTCGCAAAACCTGCGCGCGCAGCTCAACAATCTCAGCGATGAGCCGCGCCAGGTCTCCACTACCCTCTCCTCCGATGCCCTGAACCAGGAGATTCTCCAGGTCAGCAGCCAGCTGCTGGAAGCCAGTCGTAAAGCCCAGCAGGAGCAGGATCGCGCCCGCGACATCGCCGACTCCCTCAACCAGCTGCCGCAGCAGCAGAGCGATGCCCGCCGCCAGCTGAATGAGGTTGAACGCCGGGTCGGCGCGCAAAGCAGCAATACCCCGCTGGCACAGGCGCAAAATCTTGGTCTGCAGGCGGAGTCCGCGCGGCTGAAAGCGCTGGTCGATGAGCTGGATCTGGCGCAGCTTTCCGCCAATAACCGCCAGGAGCTCTCACGGTTGCGATCCGAGCTGGCGCAGAAAGAGAGCGAGCAGCTCGACGCCTGGCTACAGGCGCTGCGAAATCAGCTCAATAACCAACGGCAGCGTGAGGCGGAAAAAGCGCTGGAAAGCACCGAACTGCTGGCGGAAAACAGCGAAAACCTGCCGCCGGATATCGTGGCGCAGTTTAAAGTTAACCGCGAGCTGTCGCAGGCGCTTAACCAGCAGGCGCAGCGGATGGATTTGATCGCCTCGCAGCAGCGCCAGGCGACCAATCAGACCCTCCAGGTGCGTCAGGCGTTAAACACCCTGCGCGAGCAGTCCCAGTGGCTGGGCTCTTCCAACCTGCTTGGCGAAGCCCTGCGCGCGCAGGTGGCGCGGCTGCCGGAAATCCCGCGGCCGCAGCAGCTGGATACCGAAATGGCGCAGCTGCGCGTGCAGCGTTTACGCTATGAAGATCAGCTCGGCAAACAGCCGCAGCTAAGACAAATTCGTCAGGCCAGCGGTGAACCGCTCACCGCGGAACAGAACCGTATTCTGCAGGCCCAGATGCGCACGCAGACCGAGTTGCTCAACTCCCTGCTGCGCGGCGGCGATACGCTTATGCTCGAACTGACCAAGCTGAAGGTCGCTAACGGTCAGCTAGAGGATGCGCTTAAAGAGATCAACGAAGCGACCCACCGCTATCTGTTCTGGACCTCGGACGTCAGCCCAATCGGCTTCTCGTGGCCGCTGGAGATCGTTCAGGATCTCCGCCGCCTGATCTCGCTCGATACCATGAGCCAGCTCGGTAAGGCCAGCATGATGATGCTGACCAGCAAAGAGACCCTGCTGCCGCTCTTCGTCGCGCTCATTCTGGTGGGGTTCAGTATTAGCTCACGCCGCCATTTCACCAGCTTCCTTGAGCGCTCCAGCGCGCGCGTCGGTAAGGTTACGCAGGATCACTTCTGGCTCACCCTGCGCACGGTGTTCTGGTCCATACTGGTGGCCTCGCCGCTGCCGGTGCTGTGGATGACGCTGGGCTACGGGCTGCAGGCCGCCTGGCCTTTCCCGCTGGCCGTAGCGATTGGCGATAGCGTCACCGCCACGGTACCGCTGCTGTGGGTCGTGATGATTTGCGCCACGTTCGCCCGCCCTAACGGCCTGTTTATCGCCCACTTTGGCTGGCCGCGCAGCCGCGTCAGCAAAGCGATGCGCTACTACCTGATGAGCATCGGGCTAATCGTGCCGCTGATTATGGCGCTGATTACTTTCGATAACCTCAACGATCGCGAGTTCTCCGCCTCGCTGGGCCGCCTCTGCTTTATGCTGATTTGCGGCGCGCTGGCGATGGTGACCCTGAGCCTGAAACGCGCCGGCATTCCGCTGTATCTCGACAAAGAAGGCAGCGGCGACAATATGCTGAACCGGCTGCTGTGGAATATGCTGCTCGGCGCGCCGCTGATAGCGATGCTGGCGGCGGCGATCGGCTATCTCGCCACGTCGCAGGCGCTGCTCGCCAGGCTTGAAACCTCGGTCGCCATCTGGTTCCTGCTGCTGGTGGTTTATCACATCATACGCCGCTGGATGCTGATCCAGCGGCGCCGCCTGGCGTTCGATCGCGCGAAGCACCGCCGGGCGGAGATCCTCGCCCAGCGCGCCCGCGGCGAAGAGGAAGTCCAGCATACCAGCAGCCCGGAAGGTTCGATGGAAGCTGAGGTCAGCGAGGTCGATCTTGATGCCATCAGTACCCAGTCGTTGCGTCTGGTGCGCTCCCTGCTGATGCTGATCGCGCTGGTGTCGGTTATCGTGCTGTGGTCAGAAATCCACTCCGCGTTTGGCTTCCTGGAGAATATCTCGCTGTGGGACGTCACCTCCACGGTACAGGGCGTTGAGAGCCTGGAGCCGATTACCCTCGGCGCGGTGCTGATAGCCATCCTGGTGCTGATTATTACTACCCAGCTGGTGCGCAACCTGCCCGCGCTGCTGGAGCTGGCTATCCTCCAGCATCTGGAACTGACGCCGGGCACCGGCTACGCCATCACCACCATCACTAAGTATCTGCTGATGCTGATCGGCGGTCTGGTCGGCTTCTCGATGATTGGGATTGAGTGGTCCAAGCTGCAGTGGCTTATTGCCGCGCTCGGTGTGGGTCTCGGTTTTGGCCTGCAGGAGATCTTCGCCAACTTTATCTCGGGCCTGATTATCCTGTTTGAGAAACCGATCCGCATTGGCGATACGGTCACCATTCGCGATCTCACCGGCAGCGTGACGCGTATTAATACCCGCGCCACCACCATCAGCGACTGGGACCGTAAAGAGATTATCGTACCGAACAAGGCGTTCATCACCGAACAGTTCATCAACTGGTCGCTGTCGGATTCCGTGACCCGCGTGGTGCTAACGGTGCCTGCACCGGTAGATGCCGATACCGAAGAGGTGGCGCAGATCCTGTTAAATGCCGCGCACCGCTGTTCATTGGTTATCGATACCCCGGCGCCGGAAGCGTTCCTCGTTGATCTGCAGCAGGGGATCCAGATTTTCGAGCTGCGTATCTACGCCGCCGAAATGGGCCACCGGATGCCGCTGCGCCACGAGATGCACCAGCTGATTCTGGCCGGATTCCGCGAGCACGGTATCGATATGCCGTTCCCGCCGTTCCAGATGCGCCTGGAGAGCATCGATGGCAGAAAAAGCAGCAGGGCGCTGACCTCGGCAGGGAAAACCAGCCGCACGCCCGGCAGCCTGTAAGAACGGCCTTGCCTGAACGCAGGCAAGGCCAGCGTTTTAGCTCTCCTGGACCATCAGCTGCACCGCCGTACGCCGGCGGTAATTCTCATAGATCCCCAGCGCCAGCAGCGAAAAGAAAGCCGGTCCGCCGACCATCCACAGCGCGCTGCTCCAGTCACCCGCTTCCATCACCGGCTCAATCACGGTAAAGATATTGGCAAATGCCACCACCAGTACCACAACGGCGGTCGCCAGCAGCGTCGAGCCGCGGTGTTTAAAAATCACAAAGGGGCGATCGAGATCCTGCTTCGCCTTAAAAAAAGGAAATGCCAGCGTTAAAAACAGATACGGCAGCGTCATAGAGACATTCGCCATCAGCGTCAGTTTGTTATAAAACGCCGACGCGGTATCGCCCCCAAAGGAAACCAGCAGAATAAACACGCTCACCAGCAGGCACTGCCACCACATGGCGTTCGCCAGCATACCGTTAGCGTTAATTCGCGTCATTGCTGAAGGCCAGAGCGCTTTTGGCGTGCCCTGAATAATCGCCTTTAACGGCGAGTAGCTCAGGGTAAAGAAAGCGCCGGTATAAGCGAGGAACATGGCGAGTCCGGTGATTCTGGCAAACCATAATCCGCTCAGGGCGGCGACGGCGGGCGGCAGATGCATCGCATTAGCCAGGGTGGCGCCAAGGCGGGTCATCAGCACGTAGGTGATATTACCGAGGTTCGTGGAAGGGTTGCTCAATACCTGCTGCCAGTTGGCGCTCACGCCCCATAGAACAATCGCCAGCGAATAGCCAACAGAAATGACGACCGCCGCGATAACAATGCCTTTGGCAAAATTCTTTTCCGGCTGCTCGGTTTTATCCACCAGACCGCCAACCGCTTCGATTCCGCCGTAGGCAAAGATGGCAAAAACCACGAACGATAGCATCGCCAGACCGGACTGATAGTCTGGATTAGGCGAGGCCGTGAAATCCAATGGTTGGGCAAAATGGCCGCCGTTGAGCAGTAAAATCACCAGGCTCACCAGCAGCAGGACCAGATTAAGGCCCATGACCGCGATCCCGCCGACGGCGGTAATTTTGGCGATTTTGTGCATGCCTTTTACCGCGACAAAGGTCACCAGCAGCATCCAGCACGCGGCAAGAATACCGACCGTTTGCGTGGAGGTCAGTCCGGCCAGCGCCCAGGATTGCGTTTTATCCGCGCCGAATAAGAATGTGGAAAACGGCACCCAAATTTTAGCCGCCGTGCTGACCATCCAGACCACATAGGATGAAAACCACATAAAGGCCCCCATAAACGCAAAGCGCGGGCCGACGCTATGATTCATCCATGAATAGATCCCGCCCTCCTCCTTACGATAGGCCGCTCCCATCTCCGCCATCATTAGCGCAAAAGGGATAAAGAAAAACAGAGCGGAGAAGAGATAAAACGGCATCGCGCTGTAGCCCATCAGGTAGAACGCTGAGGGGCTGTTTGCAAAACCAAATACCGAGGTGAAGATCATTAATATCAGCCCAATCAGGCTCATCTTCTTTATTTGCTGGTGCATAAATCTATCCAAACGCGGTATCGCGGCAGAGGATGCCGGATAACCAAAAAAAATGAGCGCGGATAGTAGCAAAAACCCAAACGGTTCTTGTGGGTATTAGGGCTGAAAGGCGGGCTTCCCTTCCATCATCGAAAGGGAAGCTGAGAGAGGATCAGGCGCGGTCGACGGTGAAAGAGAGAACCTCACCGATGCTTTCTGCCCCCAGGGCCAGCATCACGACGCGGTCAACGCCCAGCGCCACGCCGGAACAATCCGGCAGCCCGGCTTCGAGAGCGGCCAGCAGATGACGATCGATTGGCTGCTGCGGCAGGCCGCGAGCGGCGCGCTTGCGGTTATCCTGTTCAAAACGCTGCTGCTGTTCGCGCGCGTCGGCCAGCTCATGAAAACCGTTCGCCAGCTCAATGCCTTTGTAATAGACCTCAAAACGTTCCGCCACGCGGTGATCTTCGGTGCTGATTTGCGCCAGCGACGCCTGGCTTGCCGGGAAGTGATAAATAAACGTCGGACGATCTTTACCGATGTGCGGCTCGACGCCCATGGTAAAAAGTAGCTGAAGCAGCGTATCCCGGTCCTCTTCCGTATCGGCGATATTGCTCAGATCCAGCTTCGCCGCCGCTTCGCGCAGCTGCGTTTTATCCGCCGACAGCGGATCGATTTCCAGATGACGCTGGAAGGCTTGCTGATAGGAGAGGCTTTCGGCTGGCTGGCAGTCGAGGACCTGCTGGAGCAGATCGTCCACTTCATTGATCAGCCGGTACATGTCATAGCACGGACGATACCACTCCAGCATGGTGAATTCCGGGTTATGGTGGCGCCCCATCTCTTCATTGCGGAAGCTACGGCACAGCTGAAAGACCGGGCCGCAGCCGGCCGCCAGCAGGCGCTTCATGTGATACTCCGGGCTGGTCATCAGGTACAGGTTCAGCCCCTGAGAATGACCAGGACCGACGAAACGCGTCTCAAACGGGACCATATGAATATCCGTCACCGTCGCCTGACTCATGCAGGGCGTCTCCACCTCCAGCACGCCGCGGTCGGTAAAGAAACGGCGAATTTCCGCCATGACCGCTGCACGTTTTAATAGATTTGGAATGGATGCGCTCGGCTGCCAGGTTGCCGTTTCGCTCATGGTACGTTCTCCGATTTGAAACAAGGGCACGAAGTCTACTCGTAACTGGCGGATGAAACAAATTTTGTGCGAATACGTAAACGCGTTACATACACTTAATTTATTGATAACCCAAAAACATAAAGCAATGAGATAAACGACCGCACAGAACGATAAAAAAATCGAACACGTCAATTTTCCCTCATAACCCTACGGCTATACTCCTTACCTATAAAGGAGCAGTGATACGTTTTCGCCAGCCCGGCGGCGAAATAAACAAAAACTGGAGGAATGTCGTGCAAACTTTTCAAGCCGATCTTGCCGTAATAGGCGCAGGCGGAGCAGGTCTTCGCGCCGCAATAGCCGCCGCGCAAGCTAATCCAAATGCAAAAATCGCTCTAATTTCAAAAGTCTATCCTATGCGCAGCCATACCGTTGCTGCTGAAGGGGGTTCCGCTGCCGTCGCGCAGGATCATGATAGCTTCGAGTACCATTTTCACGACACCGTTGCCGGCGGCGACTGGCTATGTGAGCAGGACGTCGTTGACTACTTCGTTCATCACTGCCCGACGGAAATGACCCAGCTCGAACAGTGGGGATGCCCGTGGAGCCGCCGCCCGGACGGCAGCGTCAACGTCCGGCGATTCGGCGGTATGAAGATCGAACGAACCTGGTTCGCTGCCGATAAAACCGGCTTTCATATGCTGCACACCCTGTTCCAGACCTCGCTTCAATTCCCGCAAATCCAACGCTTCGACGAACATTTTGTTCTGGATATTCTGGTCGATGATGGGCAGGCTCGCGGTCTGGTCGCGATGAATATGATGGAAGGTACGCTGGTGCAGATCCGCGCCAACGCGGTAGTTCTGGCTACCGGCGGCGCTGGACGCGTGTATCGCTACAATACCAACGGCGGTATCGTCACCGGCGACGGGATGGGTATGGCGCTCAGCCACGGCGTACCGCTGCGCGATATGGAGTTCGTGCAGTATCACCCCACCGGCCTGCCGGGCTCCGGTATTCTGATGACGGAAGGCTGCCGCGGCGAAGGCGGTATTCTGGTCAACAAGAACGGCTACCGCTACCTGCAGGATTACGGCATGGGTCCGGAAACCCCGCTGGGCGAACCGAAAAATAAATATATGGAGCTGGGTCCGCGCGATAAAGTCTCCCAGGCTTTCTGGCACGAATGGCGCAAGGGCAACACGATCCCTACGCCGCGAGGCGATGTGGTCTATCTCGATCTGCGCCATTTGGGTGAGAAAAAGCTGCTTGAACGTCTGCCGTTTATCTGTGAACTCTCGAAAGCCTACGTTGGCGTCGATCCGGTAAAAGAGCCGATTCCGGTGCGTCCAACCGCACACTACACCATGGGCGGGATCGAAACCGACCAGCAGTGTGAAACCCGTATCAAAGGGCTGTTTGCCGTTGGCGAGTGTTCTTCTGTGGGTCTGCACGGCGCCAACCGCCTTGGCTCCAACTCCCTGGCGGAGCTGGTGGTCTTTGGTCGTCTGGCCGGTGAGCAGGCCATGCAGCGCGCAACCGAAGCGGGCGAAGCCAATAGCGCCGCGCTGGACGCGCAGGTCGTCGATATCGAGAAGCGCCTGAAAGATCTGGTTAATCAGGAAGGTAACGAGAACTGGGCGAAGATTCGCGACGAAATGGGTCTGTCGATGGAAGAAGGCTGCGGCATCTACCGTACGCCGGAGCTCATGCAGAAAACGGTCGATAAGCTCGCCGAGCTGCAGGAGCGCTTCAAGCGCGTGCGGATCACCGACACGTCCAGCGTGTTCAATACCGACCTGCTGTACACCATCGAACTGGGCCATGGTCTGAACGTCGCCGAATGTATGGCGCATTCCGCCCTCGCGCGTAAAGAGTCCCGCGGCGCGCATCAGCGCCTGGATGAAGGCTGCACCGAGCGCGACGACGTCAACTTCCTCAAGCATACCCTCGCCTTCCGCGATGCCGATGGCCACACCAGTCTGGAGTACAGTGATGTGAAAATCACCACTCTGCCGCCGGCAAAACGCGTGTACGGTGCGGAAGCGGAAGCAGCCGAGAAGAAGGAGACGACGAATGGCTGAGATGAAAAACATGAAAGTCGAAGTGGTGCGCTACAACCCGGAAGTGGACATCGCACCGCACAGCGCTTTCTATGAAGTTCCCTATGATGAGCAAACCTCGCTGCTTGATGCGCTGGGCTATATCAAAGACAACCTCGCGCCGGACCTCAGCTACCGCTGGTCCTGCCGCATGGCGATTTGCGGTTCCTGCGGCATGATGGTGAACAAGGTGCCAAAACTGGCCTGCAAAACCTTCCTGCGCGAATACACCAAAGGCATTAAAGTCGAGGCGCTGGCTAACTTCCCGATTGAGCGCGATCTGGTGGTCGATATGACCCACTTTATTGAAAGCCTGGAAGCGATTAAGCCGTACATCATTGGCAACCCGCGCACGCCCGATCAGGGGCCTAACACCCAGACCCCGGCGCAAATGGCCAAGTACCACCAGTTCTCCGGCTGCATTAACTGCGGCCTGTGCTACGCGGCCTGCCCGCAGTTTGGTCTTAATCCGGAGTTTATCGGCCCGGCGGCGATCACCCTCGCCCATCGCTATAACGAAGACAGCCGCGACCACGGTAAAAAGGAACGTATGGCGCAGCTTAACGGCCAGAATGGCGTCTGGACATGTACTTTCGTGGGCTACTGCTCCGAAGTCTGCCCGAAACACGTCGACCCGGCGGCCGCGATCCAGCAGGGCAAGGTAGAAAGCTCGAAAGACTTTCTTATCGCCACCCTGAAACCACGCTAAGGAGTGCAGTATGACGACTAAACGCAAACCCTACGTGCGGCCGATGCCGTCCACCTGGTGGAAAAAGCTGCCGTTTTATCGCTTCTATATGCTGCGTGAGGGAACAGCGGTACCCACGGTCTGGTTCAGCATCGTGCTGATTTACGGATTGTTCGCACTGAAGCACGGCGCGGAGAGCTGGGCCGGGTATATCGGTTTTCTGCAAAATCCGATTGTCGTGATCCTGAACCTGATCACGCTTGCAGCCGCGCTGCTGCATACCAAAACCTGGTTTGAGCTGGCACCGAAAGCTGCCAATATTATCCTTAAAGGCGAGAAAATGGGGCCAGAGCCGGTTATTAAGGGGCTTTGGGTCGTCACTGCGGTCGTCACCGTGGTGATCCTGTTTGTCGCGCTGTTCTGGTAAGGAGGCTGGAATGATTAATCCCAAACCAAAACGTTCTGATGAACCGGTATTCTGGGGGCTGTTTGGCGCTGGCGGCATGTGGGGAGCGATTGTCGCCCCCGTTATCGTGCTGCTGGTGGGTATTATGCTGCCGCTCGGACTGGCGCCCGCGGACGCCTTCAGCTACGAACGCGTGCTGGCTTTCGCCCATAGCTTTATTGGCCGCGCATTCATTTTCCTGATGATTGTGCTGCCGCTATGGTGTGGACTTCACCGTATTCACCATGCGATGCATGATTTGAAAATTCACGTACCCAACGGTAAGTGGGTCTTCTACGGCCTCGCGGCGATTCTGACCGTCGTCACTCTGGTCGGCATATTGTTCATCTAAAGCGCTCGCCGGAGGCCGCTTTTACCTCCTCGGCGATAAGCCCGGTAGCATTATGTTACCGGGCTCGCTTCTCAAGAAAATTCTGCCGCATTTTTCCTGCCTGAATCTACACTTAGCTTAAAACTGGCAAGGAAAACATTATGCGTCTGCTACCCGTTATTGCGGTTGTTGCCGCTTCATTTCTGCTTGTAGCCTGCAGCGCGCCGACGCCACCTTCTGGCGTAACCGTGGTCAGTCCGTTCAACCCTCAACGCTATCTTGGCACCTGGTATGAGATTGCCCGCTTCGATCACCATTTTGAGAGCGGTTTAGAAAAAGTTACCGCAACCTATAGCCTGCGCGACGATGGTGGGCTGGACGTGGTCAATAAGGGATACAACCCCGACCGGGGGATGTGGCAGAAAACCGACGGCGTGGCTTACTTTACCGGGGAGCCCACGCGAGCCGCGCTGAAAGTGTCGTTTTTCGGCCCCTTCTATGGCGGCTATAACGTGATTGCGCTGGACAAGGATTATCGCTACGCGCTGGTTTGCGGACCTGACCGGGATTATCTCTGGCTACTGGCGCGAGCGCCGAAAATCCCGCCAGAAGTGAAGCAGCAGATGCTGGATATCGCTACCCGGCAGGGATTCGACGTCAGCAAACTGCTGTGGGTCAATCAGCAGTATTAATGCGCGCTCATTTTCAGGCCAATGATACCAATCACAATACACGCCAGGCTGGCAATGCGCATCGGGCTGGCGGATTCGCCTAGCAGGATAATCCCCGTCACGGCTGCGCCGACCGCGCCAATTCCGGTCCAAACGGCGTAAGCCGTCCCCACGGGTAGCGTTTTCATCGCCCACGACAACAGCGCCATGCTGATGACCATGGCGGCAATCGTTATCACGCTTGGCACCAGGCGGCTAAACCCATGGGTATATTTCAGGCCGACAGCCCAGACGACTTCCAGCAGACCCGCGATAAACAGAATAAACCAGGACATATGGCTCCTTTGATGGGGCCGTCCCCAGATGTGAAACGCTTACAGGCCGTCCCGTAAGGTAGATGATATTCCGCAGGAATTATACACGACGTGGCAACGGTGAGGAAGAACGGTACGACCAACGGCCGTACCGCCATGGTCTATTGCTGAGCTTTGGTCGCGGCGCCCGAAATCGCGCTACCGCCTTCTGAAATATCCTGACCTACACCGCGCGTGGTGTTACATGCGGTCAGTACAGAGGAAAGTGCCAAAACCGTAAAGAACGCTGCAATCGCTTTTTTTACCATAATGTCATCCTTATTAACCAGTTTTAGTTATCGTGCTCTATAAGCATAGACAAACTGGTCCAGGATGAGGGAAGCGAGACGATTTTTAAGAGAAAAAGAAGTGAAGAAAGTGAATCAGATAGAGCGTGAGTATATGAATAAGAATTGCCTGATGAAATAAGATTAGCTGACCGCGTGAGAAATAGCATGACCCAGGCTCTGGATATCCTCGCCCACGCCGCGAGCCGTATTGCACCCGGCAAGCAGAGAACCGCTCAGCAATAACAGTAGCAACAGTTTCAGTGTAGGACTCATCTTCCTTGCCTGCGGTTTCAACCTGTAGAGGCGCAGCATGGCGCTGCGCCAACTCTTTCGCCGCCTGAATTACTTCACGCGGGAGACGTATTCGCCAGAACGAGTATCGACTTTGATGACTTCGCCAATCTGTACGAACAGAGGAACTTTAACCACTGCGCCAGTGGACAGCGTTGCAGGCTTGCCGCCGGTACCCGCAGTATCGCCTTTCAGGCCTGGATCGGTTTCAACTATTTCCAGCTCAACAAAGTTTGGCGGGGTGACGGAAATAGGCTGACCGTTCCACAGGGTCACGATGCATTCAGCCTGATCCAGCAGCCACTTAGCGTTATCGCCAACGGCTTTAGCATCAGCGGCCAGCTGTTCGAAGGTAGAGTTGTTCATAAAGTGCCAGAACTCACCGTCGTTATACAGGTAAGTCAGGTTCATATCGACAACGTCCGCACCTTCAGCAGAATCGGTAGACTTGAAGGTTTTCTCAACGCGAGTACCGGTCAACAGGCGGCGCAGCTTAACGCGCGCGAAAGCCTGGCCTTTGCCGGGTTTAACGAATTCACTGGCTTCAACGGCATAAGGTTCGCCGTCCATCATGATTTTAAGACCGGCACGAAAATCGTTGCTATAGTAAGTCGCCATAAGGCCCTCTGAAATTTTGTTAATTGGTAGCTAAGCCACAAAATGGCGCATATTGTAACCCTAAATACCCCATCCAGAGAAGATTGGTTAACGCAACTTGCCGATGTTGTGACCAGTCCTGATGAACTGCTGCATCTTTTAAATGTAGACGCAGATGCGAATCTATTGGCAGGACGTGATGCTAAGCGCCTGTTCGCACTGCGTGTTCCGCGGGCGTTTATTGCCCGTATGGAGCCAGGCAATCCCAACGATCCTCTTCTACGTCAGGTACTTACCTCCCAGGAAGAGTTTATTAATGCCCCAGGATTCTCTACCGATCCGCTGGAAGAACAGCATAGCGTTGTACCCGGTCTGCTGCATAAATACAGCAACCGTGCGCTACTGCTGGTGAAAGGCGGCTGCGCGGTAAATTGTCGTTATTGCTTCCGTCGTCACTTCCCCTATGCTGAAAACCAGGGCAATAAGCGTAACTGGCAGCAGGCCCTGGAGTACATTTCGGCACATCCCCAGCTGGATGAGATCATTTTTTCCGGCGGCGATCCGCTTATGGCCAAGGATCATGAACTCGACTGGCTATTGACGCAGCTGGAATCTATTCCGCACATCAAGCGCCTGCGTATTCACAGCCGGCTGCCCATTGTGATTCCTGCGCGTATAACTGATACGCTGGTTGCCCGTATTGCTGCATCATCGTTACAGGTACTGCTGGTAAACCACGTTAACCACGCCAACGAGATTGATGCGGCGTTTCGTGCGTCCATGAAAAAAATGCGTATGGCTGGCGTGACCTTATTGAATCAAAGCGTGCTGCTGCGCGGCGTAAATGATAACGCCAACACGCTTGCCGACCTGAGCAACGCGCTATTCGACGCCGGCGTCATGCCTTATTATCTGCACGTGTTAGACAAAGTGCAGGGAGCGGCGCATTTTATGGTCAGTGACGAAGAGGCCAGAGCGATCGTGCGCGAATTGCTGACGCTGGTGTCCGGCTATTTAGTACCAAAACTTGCGCGGGAAATCGGCGGGGAACCCAGCAAGACGCCCCTCGACTTGGGGTTAAAGCAGCAATAGTCAATCCGTCTGCCGGGCATAGCCTGGCAGACTGCCTATTTGCTATTACTCACTGGTATATAAATACTACTGCTTAATCATTTTCGTAAAACCAGTCGTTATCCTTTCTGAAAGAAAGTAAAAGCAAATATAAAAGCAAGCTGTAGACCCATTCATTAAAGCTACAAGAAAAGAGAAAGAATGTTTGCTGCGGTCATAACCAATAGCAGGGGTAAAATCCACTTGGGTAATTTGAACTCTGTTGCTTTATTGTCATTGAAACTTTTTTGCGCATCTTCCTGAATGGCTAAATTATGAGTCACATTGTTCTCAACCGGAGGCGAAGATGTGCTCGCGGTGATCTGCACATTTTCAGGGTTTTCTGGCTCCTTTTCGTCCGTTCGGAAGAATGACGCGATATTTGATCCTGCGGCGAGAACAAATCCCCGCTGCCTTACTGTGACAATAATATCTTGCGATAATCCTGCTTTCAGTAATGATTTTCTTAGCAAGGAAATGTTCTGATAGAAAGTATTCTGAGAAACAACAATCCCTCTATTTTTCCACACTATATCCAGAAACTCCTCCCTGGATATAATCTTCCCGTTGCTTTCGAGCAAAAGTTGCAGGCAGCGTGCCGTTGGCACATTGAGGGTCACGCTGTCCCCATTCTCTCCTACAGGCTGTAGCTCATTCATATTTACATTAAAAATAACTTCATTATTAATGATATATTCATTGAATATCATAATCCCAATCCTCTCTCACCATTCCATATGAAACAAAGATGAATTAAATTCAAATTCACCTTTAGCAAACACAACACATCCCTTTTAGCCTGCCAGATTAGATAATTTCAAGGATAAATTCCCGCTCCTCCCAGAGCAAAGATAATATTATCATGATATTTGAACCAAAGGGAAGACTGATTTACAACTATACGTTCCAGATACGCTCGTTATTATCTACGAAGTCTACTTGTGAATTTGCAACCTTCAATAAACAAGCTTTAAATTCAAGCAGAATTCACATGCATTTTATCTATCCTGCACTTAGATTTGTTACCGCTCCGGCACAATACGCGCTGATTTGTACAATAGTGGCGGCAGGAGAAAGATAACGATAGCGCTCAGGCAGCATAGCGGAATGCTAGTTATTACTATTCATACTAATTAACATCCACGCCATGACGCTATTCAGGACTTTAGTATCTCTATATGGATTAAATAAATGAAAAAAACAATTTTAGCTGTAATGGTCGCTGCTTCAGCAGTTCTGAGTGCCCAGGCTTTTGCGGCAGGAAACAGTTCTAATCTGACTATTCTGGGCAACGTAACCGACACCGGCGAATCCTGTAACGTAACGCCGTCCGCGATGATTTCAGGCGGATCTTTAACGCTGGATGATGTAAAAGCATCCGTGCTGGAGGCCCTGGCTGTCAACGCACCGTATATGTCTACAGCAAAAGATATTGAGTACAAAATCGAAGACTGCCAGAAAGGCGCTAAAGACTTTAGTGGCAATATCAACGTCACCGTAACAGGCGACTATATCAGCGGCCAGGATGACGTGCTGACCAACTCCGCGGCCAGCCCGGCGACTAACGCTGCGGTTACCGTGGTTAATACCGATGGAACCCGCGTAAGCTTCACCGGCACTACGCCTAAGGTTATTGCATATACTGCGGGTACGCCTTCTTATCTGCGTTATAAAGCCGCATACGTTAAAACCGCAAATGGCGTTACCGATGGTGCAGTTAAGGGTGTAGCAACCTTTACTATTAGCTACTAATAAGCATGCCGGGGTTTACCTGAGGTAAACCCCATTCTTATATTCAGGGAATGAATTATGCTGAAGTCATTATTAAGGATAACTACACTTTCTTTTATTACCATCAGCTTTGTAGCCCACAGCGGAGTCGTGGTGGATTCAACCCGTCATCTTTATAAAGAAGGCGCGCGAGAAATCAGCGCAAACATTGAAAATAAAGATGATACGCCATATCTTATTAAATCCTGGGTAGAAGCACCTGAAGGAACGAAAGACAGCTTTTTTATGGTGACGCCTCCGCTTTTCCGTCTGGAGGGAAAGCAAACGAATACGGTGCGTGTTTTTCCTAATGCGTATATATCCAAAGCACCGCAGGATCGTGAAACCGTCTACTTCTTTAACGTTATGTCTATCCCGCCAACCAGCGATAGTGAAGCCGATAAAAACAAGCTGCAGCTCGCCGTTCGCCACAGAATGCGCCTCATCTATCGTCCACGCGCTATTCAGGATATGAATATTACTACTGAGGCCAAAAATCTGCAGTGGCGTAAGTCCGGTAATAAAATAACGTTAAAAAACCCGACCCCATTCTTTATTTATTTTAAAACAATAACAATAAACGGCAGGGATATTACTAGTTCAGTTAATAACATTGATGCTTTTTCCAGCAAAGAATTTACTTTGCCTGCAGGTATAAATGGTTCAGAGATCGTATGGAAGGTAGCTACGGATAATGGGGGCTCGGGCCCAGCTAACACCTCATCGATTTAAATTCTTTTTCATTGGCCAGGGTGAAAAGTATGTCTATTTCAATAAAAAAGATGGGAGGGGCGCTATCCGGAACCTACCACACATTTTTCGTTCTCGTTCCGGCGCTCGCTCTCGGTTTAAGCGCTAATGCCCTGGCACGTGATTTTTTTGATCCCGCTTTTATAAAATCAGTAAATCAGGGCGATCCATCCTCAATACCGGACCTTTCCCTGTATTCAACCAGGGATGCACAGGCGCCAGGGGTGTACCGCATTGACGTTATTTTAAATAATAGTCTGCAAGAAACGGCCGATATTCGCTTTGTTGACAAAAAAGATCCGGCGACTGATGCCTTAAAACTCGCGCCATGTTTAAGCATTGCTAAATTAACCACCTATGGTTTACGTTCAGATGCATTTCCAACATTAAAAGAGGATGCTAACGGCTGTGCTGATACGAGCATCATCCCGGATTTCACCACCGATTTTAACTTTAATACTCAACAGCTGCTGATATCCATACCGCAGGCAGCCCTGTCGACGATAGCTCAGGGATTTGTTTCTCCCGATGAGTTTGATGACGGTATTAACGCCTTGCTGACCAACTATCAGTTTAGTTCGGGCAAAGACTATGAAGCGGACAATGAGTATTACAATCTTAACCTACAATCCGGCCTGAACATTGGGCCGTGGCGCCTGCGCAACCTTAGTACCTGGAATAAATCAGCAGGCACGAAGAGTGACTGGGATTCCGTCTATCTCTATGCGCAGCGAAGCATTGTGTCGTTGAAAAGCACCTTAGTCATGGGTGAAAGCACCTCTCTCTCCAGCATTTTTGACAGCGTGCCCTTCACGGGGATTCAGCTGGCAACCGATACGGACATGATTCCTGAAAGCCTGCGCGGCTTCGCGCCTGTTGTTCGTGGTATTGCCAGGACCAACGCTCGCATCGTCATTAAACAGAATGGCTATCAAATCTACCAGGCCTTTGTCGCTCCGGGCGCTTTCGAAATCACCGATCTCTACTCGACCGGCGGCAACGGTGACCTTTACGTCACCGTCGAGGAGTCCGATGGTTCCCAACAGAACTTCGTCGTGCCTTACGCCTCTCTGCCATTAATGCTCAGAGAAGGCCAGATGGAGTATGAGATCACGAGCGGTAAATATCGCCCATATGACGGCAATATAGATGAAAAACCGTTTACGCAGGCTACGATCGGCTACGGTGTCTTAAGCAACACCACTTTCTATACCGGTTTGCAGGCGGCATCCAACTATCAGGCGCTCGCTTTCGGAGTCGGGCAAAACCTTGGCGATATTGGCGCGGTTTCCGCAGACGTCACGACAGCCTGGTCCCACAAGAAAGATGAAGATAAAACGTCCGGCCAATCCTGGCGTATCCGCTATGGTAAAAATATTCTTGAGACCGGCACCAATATTACCGTAGCCGGCTACCGCTATTCGACCTCCGGGTACAATACGCTAAGCGATGTGATGAACACCTATAGCAACAGATACGGCGGCTATACTCCACGCTCTCTGCGTAACAGAACCAATATTACCGTCAGCCAAAGCCTGGGGGCCGGGTTAGGTAGCCTTTCTGTATCCGGTATATTCGAGGATTACTGGGACAGCAAGCGCCACAATAACTCGCTGAATATTGGTTACAACGGCGGGTTCCGCCGCTTTAACTATTATGCCGGCTATAGCTATAGCCGCTACAGCTGGGGAAATAGTGGCTCCGGCCGTTATGTAGAGGATGACCATGTCGTTTCATTTAATATCTCTATTCCTTTAAGCGAGTGGTTGCCTAATGCTTATGCGACCTACAACGTCACCAACAGCAGCCCGGGCTCGACCGATCAGTATGTTTCTCTGAGCGGGGTGGCGCTGGAAAATCATAACCTCGACTGGAACGTACAGCAGGGCTACAGCAATCGGGAGGATGCCAGCGGCGGCGTCTACGGCAACTATCGTGGTTCAACGGGTTCAGTTAACGCCGGCTATAGTTATGCCAAACATAGCCAGTTGATTAACTATGGTCTGAGCGGCGGCGTATTAATGCATGCCGACGGTATTACCCTGGGTCAGGAAATGTCTGAAACCGCCGTACTGGTTAAAGCACCCGGGCTGAAAAATGTACGCCTGGAAAACGACGCGACTATCGAAACGGACTCCCGCGGCTACGCGATTATTCCGTACGTTACGCCATACCATCGGACCAACGTAACCTTAGATAGCACGACTCTGGGGAATAATATGGAATTGCCAAATACGACGCAAAAAGTCGTGCCTACCCGTGCAGCCGTGGTACGGGCGAACTTCGCGGGTAATATTGGCCGCCGCGCATTCCTTATCCTTAAGAGAGCATCAGGCGAAAACGTGCCGTATGGCGCAACGGTAACGTCAACTACCGATAAAAATGCCCAGGCCAGTATCGTGTCTGATGGTGGGATGGTCTACATGTCCGGTCTAAAAGATAACGGTGAAGTCTATGCCCAGTGGGGTTCAAAGACTGGCCAGCAGTGTAAAGCGGCTTATAGTCTGGCCAGGGAAATCGAAGGCATCGCGCAGACGACTGCGGTTTGCCACCAACAGGGAAAGTAATACTATGAAATGTCTTTTTTTTATTATTAGTTTACTCAGCATAAGCTTACAGGCGGTGGCTACCTGCTCATATAGTAAAACGGGTGGCGGTGCGATTACCGTTAGTTTTAACGGTTCTGTCATCGCGGATTCCACATTACCTAACGGTAGCATATTAGCGTCGGCAAGACGTGGAAGTGTAAATCCCAAAACATTTTCATCGTGTAGTTCCAGCGATGTCTATGTCGTCAGAACCGTACCTGTCGTAAGCCCATCTAATATTACTAAAATTGGTGGAAAAATAGTTTATGAGACAGGTATCCCCGGTATTGGGTTTCAGATTTCTGATATTACCTTACCATCAGTTAACTATTTTTCCCCTGCAGAAATAGATCAGCCAGAAATAGCCAGCAATCATTATTTTTCTAAAGCGTCTGGACAGGTCATGGTCTGGTTAGTGAAAACCGGCCCCATAACGAAACAAAAGGGAAACAAAACGGCGGTTTATTTTATGGCTGACCCGCCAAATCAGACCAACACGGGTGCATCGAATACCGCTGAATTATTCAGAATCAATGTGGATTTGACTAACATTACTTTTAAGGAAACTACCTGCGAAATCTCGCCGCGCAATGGAGGTATCGTAAAACTATCAACCATTGATATTTCAGATTTAAATTCCGTAGCTGTCGGTAGTGCCGCAGGCAAGTCCAAAAATATCACCCTCGATATTAACTGCCCGGATTCAGAAATCAATAAAAAATATGTTTACTGGTTTAGCCCTATATCTGTAGCATCAACAAGCGTAAATGGACTATTACTAAATTCATTACCAGACGGCGCTCAAAACATAGGTATCATTCTTAAAAAAAATGGTTCTGCGATAAAATTTAACGATCTGAGTGCCTACCCCTTCGTCAGTACTAAGAGTCAGGATTTAACGCTCACTGCTGACTATTTTAAAATCGCTAAAAATGTCTCTGCAGGCATCACTGGGGAGATAAAAACAGATTTAGAGGTCATCCTGCAGGAGGAATAATTCCCCTGTGAGCAAGGATATAAGCATATACCAGCAAGTTTTACATAGACTTAATGATGAATAAAAGCAAAAACGTTATAAATCCAAAATTATTCGAGTGGTGAGCGAGAGAATACTTGGCAGTTTACTGCATTAAGTGGCTGGGCTGAGCGCGCTCAGCCAACGCTCAGGCAGCCTGAAGTGTGGCGGTTAAAATGCCTGTCGTTATCAATCCGTTCCCTCACACACAATCACGCCATCAATATTAATTCACTAAAGCTGATACATGAACCGCTAAAAATTCACTAATCAATCATCAACACGGACATTGAAAAATAACAGTCACATATTAGAATCAGCCTCGAAATACCACCTTGCACCTTCGTGTATTTCATTTTCTAAAAATGTCAAAATAGATTTTGACTTGTTGTTGTTTTCTTAAAGCACTCATATATTAAAGGAATATATAATGAAACAACTCACTGTATTTGAAATGGAAGAGATTTCTGGTGGCTACTCCTGGGACTTCTCATCGATAACTGGCGCCTTAACCAGTATTGTTTTTAATAGCGCAGAAGCTATCGGGGCATCCATTTTAGGTGCCACTGCAGGCGCACTTGCCGGTTCTGCTATGGGCGGCATCTTCGGCGGTAACGGTGGCGGCATTTTAGGTATCGGGTCAATTGGCCAGGCGGTGGGGATGATTTACGGTCTGTGCGTTGGCGGCGTTGGTGGCGCTATTGCTGGTGCCATGGTTGGCTGGGATATCACTCTCGATAAATGTATCGAGATGTTTGATGGATTTGTTGATGGTACGCTAGCCTACTGGTAAGAAAGTTTTCAGACCATAACTTTATGAAGGCTCTGACGAGCCTTCTTTTATCTTAATTCTCTATCTCAAAGCTGATAACAATGTTAAAAAATATCTATCGCAAGGAAGCGATTGAGTACAAAAAAATTCACTGGAAAGGGAAAGCATTATTGTTAGCAGGCATCCCGGCATGGTTGGTTACCTTGTTAGCATCACTTTTTCTTATTGCTCTTGTATTATCTCTCATATTTTGTACCTTCACTCAGCGCATTGATGTGCGTGGCGAAGTCATTACGCTCCCCCACTCCGTGAACGTCTTCGCACCACAGCAAGGTTTTGTTGTTAATCAGCACGTAAAAGTGGGTGATATCGTAAACAAAGGCCAACCGCTTTATGAGCTTGACGTTTCGCGTAATACCATTAATGGGAATGTGAGCGCAGCCCAAATTGAAGTGATTAATGAAAAAATTGCTAATGCGGAAGATATTATAAGCAAACTGACGCGCAATAAAGCTGAAACATTAACCGCCCTTGATAAACAGCTTAAAACTACCAGCGCCTCACTGGCTGAAACTAATCGCATGCTGGCGACGACTCAGGTAGGCTTAAACAAAATGCATACCAACTTATCCAGCTATGATAAATACCTCAAGGATGGTCTGATCACTAAAGACCAGTATAACTATCAGCATTCTTTATATTTTCAACAGCAAAGCGCCTATCAATCCCTGGTTACCCAAAAAATGCAGCTGGAATCTCAGCTCACGCAAACCAATAGCGATAAAATAACCAAAGCAGCAGACTTTGATAATCAGATCTCCAGCCAGCACAATCAAATCAATGATTACAAAAATCAGCTGGTAGAATCCAACGCGAATGGTAATCTCATTATTAAAGCAACGACCAATGGAAAGATTGAGTCGCTGGCCGTGACTAAGGGGCAGATGGTTGAGAACGGCAGCAGCCTCGCACAGATCAAACCCACAGGGGATATTGAGTATTATCTCATCCTATGGTTACCCAATAATACTATCCCTTATGTGAAGCCAGGCGACACGATTAATATTCGCTATGATGCTTTTCCTGCGGATAAATTTGGGCAATTTCCAGGAAAGGTTATTTCTATCTCCTCGGTTCCAGCATCACGCCAGGAGATGGCTGAATATACCAACGTTAATAACGGCACTAGCCAGCAGGAGTTGGCGCTCTATAAAGCCATTATAAAAATTAAAGACAAGACTTTTAACTACAACGGAAAAACGCTCACGCTCTCTAACGGCCTGAAGGCTCAGGCGGTAGTTTTTCTTGAAGAGCGTCCGCTTTATATGTGGATGTTTACCCCTTTCTATAAGATGACGCAAAGCGTGAGTGGCCCGATCGATGCATAAAGAACTGTTTAAAACGATTACCGATAAGCTAAATTTTTCGCTCCGCCATAAAACGCCGGTGATATTACAGTCGGAGGCTGCCGAATGCGGTATCGCCTGTCTGGCGATGGTTTGCGGCTTCTACGGGCTCAATATCGACCTGTTCAACTTCCGCCATCGCTACGGCAGTCCTTCTCAGGGCGTTACGCTCATGTCGTTGAGCAAAACGGCGGAACATGCCGGGTTGAAAAGCCGCGCGCTATCCCTCGACCTGGATGAAATCAAGCAGCTAAAGCTGCCCTGCGTCATCCACTGGGGTTTGAATCATTACGTGGTGCTCACTAAAGTGCGTAAAAGCAGCTTTATTGTTCACGACCCGGCGCTGGGTAAACGGGTTATTGGCATCCAGGAAATGTCCAATAACTTTACCGGCGTTGCGCTGGAGCTATGGCCGGACCAAAACTTTCAGCAGGAACAGGCGAAATCTCGTCTACGCCTGCTGGACCTGATGCGTAATATTGTTGGGCTGAAATCCGTCCTGCTCAAGATCTTTGCCTTTTCGGTAGTGGTTGAGGCTATCGGTCTGTTGTTACCCATCGGCACGCAGCTGGTAACCGACCACGTTATCATGGCGCACGATCAGAGCCTGCTTTCGGTTATCTGTATTGGCCTGGTTTTCTTCACGCTCTTCCGTACATTTATTAGTATGCTGCGGGCCTGGATCTCATTAACGTTAAATACGCTGACCAATATTCAGTGGAAGACAACGCTGTTCGATCATCTGGCGAGCCTGCCGTTATCCTTTTTTGAGAAGCGCCATCTGGGCGATATTCAGTCTCGTTTCTCCTCGCTGGATACTATCCGCTCAACCTTCACCAATAGCATTGTTACCGGCATTATCGATTCGATTATGACCGTTGGCCTGCTGATTATGCTAACGCTTTATGGCGGCTGGCTGGTTTGGGTCGTGGTGGGCTTTACTTTATGCTACGTCATCATGCGTTTTGCGACCTACAGCTTCTACCGCCGCGTTGCCGAAGAGCAGGTTATCAAGGGCGCCCGTTCCAGCTCGCACTTTATGGAGTCGCTCTACGGTATTTCAACCATTAAGGCGTTGAACTTAAAAGAACGCCGTTCGCAGCACTGGTTAAATATCAACATCGACGCCTGTAATGCCGGCATCAAACAGACTCGGTTCGATATGATGTTTGGCGGTATTAATACCTTTATTACTTCTATCGACCAGGTTGCGGTTCTCTGGCTGGGGGCAATTATGGTTATTGATAACAATATGACCCTTGGCATGTTTATGGCCTTTAATGCCTATCGCGGTCAGTTCTCGCAGCGCGCCTCAAGTTTGATCGATCTGATTATGCAGCTGCGTATGCTGTCGTTACATAATGAGCGTCTTTCAGAGATCGTCTTTAGCGAGCCGGAAAAAGAACTGCCTTCACGACGCGTTTTTGCAGAAAACACGGGCGTTAAACTGGAAGTGAAGAATCTCAGCTACCAGTACGATCCGTTCTCGCAGCCTATTTTTTCTAATTTAAATATTACCGTTGAACCGGGCGAATCCATCGCGCTGGTCGGCCCTTCCGGCGTCGGTAAAACCACGCTACTGAAAGTCATGTGCGGCCTGCTGTCCCCAACCAGCGGCGATGTGATAGCGGATAACCTCGATATTCAGAAAATCGGCATTAACAACTTCCGTCATGGAACGGCCTGCGTTCTGCAGGAAGACAGACTCTTTTCGGGTTCCCTGATCGATAATATCAGCGGCTTTGAAGATAACGCCGATATGGACTTTATCGTTGAATGCGCACGCAGATGTAATATCCATGATGAAATCATGAAAATGCCGATGGGGTACGAAACCATTGTCGGCGAGCTCGGTTTAGGCATCTCTGGCGGGCAAAAACAGCGGCTCTTAATCGCTCGCGCCCTCTATCGAAAACCCAGCATTCTGTTTATGGATGAAGCCACCAGTCATCTCGATCTTAAAAACGAGTCGGTGATTAACCAGTCTATCTCTGGGCTAAGCATTACCCGAATCATCGTCGCCCATCGGCCATCCACCATTGCCTCGGCCGATCGCATCATTGATTTATCACAGCTACGCACGCTGGCACCAGCGTAACCCTCAGGAAAAGGAGATCCGAATGCAAGGCACGTTTATTGGTTTTAATACCGCATCAATTAAATATGAAGACAAATTTTTAGCTTTAATGCTCAAAGTAAAGCTGAGTAATCAACTTTGCCAGTCTTACTATCTTCAAGCCCAGGCGCTTACCGACCTCCTGTTAGTTTTACAACACAGGATGGCCATCGTATTACAGCGCTTAAACGCTGAAGGTGAAAGTTATAAGAGTGAACTGGTCGCTTTTAATGAGCAGCTCATAGAAAACACCCCGGTTATAGATATGCCGGAAGTCCAGCAGCCCAATTCGGAAAGGCGAGTCATATCGATTACGTTAAAACCAGGAGATACCTGGTCAACGCTCATTCTTGTGCTGCAAAACGAGCAAATTGCTACGCTGCGCATTGATGATATGCAGGTTGAAGCGCTGCTGGTTGGAGTTCAGCAATCTCTTAAAAACGCCGGTGATAACGAACTGATTAAAAATTTAACGTCATCACTGGAAAGCCTGATGCTATATGCCCTGGATTTAACGAATAACAAGAATGTTGATTATCAACAGTACATCCAGGATGAGTGGAAGCTCAATCTGTTTTCCCATTATCTGGGCGTGCTGTACTGCTGTGATACGGAAGCAGGCCGAAAAATCATCTCCGGCGCGGTGATTAAAACCAACGCCGCCCATCCGTCAGAGCAGGAGAATAGCGTAGTGATGCGCTTAATTGAGAAGAGCCCAAAACTGAAAGAAGTGCACGCAAAGCATCAGCCCTGCCAGATTTTTAGCCAAATTATTCCTTCTCAGCCGGGAAGAATGCTGTCGCTGGAGGAGTGCCTGCGGCCTTTACATGCGTTCTACATGGCGACACAGGCCAAAATCAACGCGCGCTAAAAAATATGCCAGGTGCCTCTATTGGCTCAAGAGAGGCACCTGTTAAATCAATTCGGGCACTTATAAACCTGGCCGTTCATTTGGCTATCTGTCGGGACAAAGCTGGACAACAGATTCTGCGTCGGGCTGCTGACGCCGTAAATCACGTTGCCTCCCATTTCTGCCGCATGGTTACGCAGAGCGTTTGCCGCACCGCGCATAGAGCCGCCTTCATCACCATTCTGCCCGGACAGCCAGTTGCTCTGCGTACCGGTCGCAGTGCCTAACAGCTGGCATTCGGAACCCGGTTTATCCTCAACAAAGCGTACGTTCTGGCCACCAGAGGTCAATTCGTTGCTGGAGCTGCAACCTGCTAACAACAATGCTGCGCCGACAATCCCTGCTAAATATTTTACCTGCATGTTATTCCCCACGATCAATGAGCTGGACGCACTGGCCCGGATGTACAACCTTATACTAAAAAGACGACAAAAAGAAAAACCCCCGAGCATTTCTGCCCGAGGGTTCTTTATTTCTAAGGGGTATAGCGCACGATTACATCATGCCGCCCATACCGCCCATGCCACCCATACCGCCAGCAGCACCTAAGTCAGGCGCGTCGCTTTTCGGCAGGTCAGTAACCATGCACTCGGTGGTGATCATCAGACCAGCAACGGATGCTGCGTACTGCAGAGCAGAACGCGTCACTTTGGTTGGGTCCAGGATACCGAAGTCGATCATGTTGCCGTATTCTTCAGTTGCGGCGTTGTAACCGTAGTTACCCTCACCGGCTTTCACGTTGTTAGCAACAACTGACGGCTCTTCACCGGCGTTGGATACGATCTGACGCAGCGGAGCTTCCATTGCGCGCAGCGCAACTTTGATACCGACGTTCTGATCTTCGTTCTGAGCGGTCAGGCCAGCCAGTTTAGCCGCAACGCGAACCAGCGCTACGCCACCACCGGCAACCACGCCTTCTTCAACCGCAGCACGGGTCGCGTGCAGGGCATCGTCAACGCGGGCTTTCTTCTCTTTCATTTCAACTTCGGTCGCTGCGCCAACTTTGATTACCGCAACGCCGCCTGCCAGTTTCGCAACGCGCTCCTGCAGTTTTTCACGGTCGTAGTCAGAAGTCGCTTCTTCGATCTGCTTACGGATCTGAGTAACGCGGCCCTGAATCGCAGCTTCTTCACCCACGCCATCGATGATGGTGGTGGTGTCTTTGTTGATAACAACGCGTTTCGCCTGACCCAGGTCTTCCAGAGTCGCTTTTTCCAGCTCCATACCGATCTCTTCAGAGATAACGGTACCGCCGGTCAGGGTTGCGATGTCCTGCAGCATAGCTTTACGACGGTCGCCGAAGCCCGGAGCTTTAACCGCAGCCACTTTAACGATGCCGCGCATGGTGTTCACCACCAGGGTCGCCAGCGCTTCGCCTTCTACGTCTTCAGCGATGATAACCAGCGGTTTGCCAGCTTTCGCCACGGCTTCCAGAACCGGCAGCATTTCGCGGATGTTGGAGATTTTTTTGTCAGCCAGCAGGATGAACGGGCTTTCCAGTTCAACAGCACCGGTTTCCGGCTTGTTGATGAAGTACGGGGACAGGTAGCCGCGGTCAAACTGCATACCTTCAACCACGTCCAGTTCGTCTTCCAGACCGGTACCGTCCTCAACGGTGATAACGCCTTCTTTACCGACTTTGTCCATCGCTTCCGCGATCAGTTTACCTACGGTTTCGTCGGAGTTAGCGGAGATGGTACCTACCTGAGCAATGGCTTTAGAGTCAGAGCACGGTACGGACAGCGTTTTCAGTTCTTCAACGGCGGCAACGACAGCTTTGTCGATACCACGTTTCAGATCCATCGGGTTCATACCCGCAGCAACGGCTTTCAGGCCTTCAGCGATGATAGCCTGAGCCAGTACGGTTGCGGTGGTGGTACCGTCGCCTGCAGCGTCGTTCGCTTTAGAGGCAACTTCTTTCACCATCTGCGCGCCCATGTTTTCGAACTTGTCTTCCAGCTCGATTTCACGCGCTACGGAAACGCCGTCTTTAGTGATGGTTGGCGCACCGAAGGATTTGTCCAGAACCACATTACGGCCTTTCGGGCCCAGGGTTACTTTAACTGCGTCTGCCAGTACGTTTACGCCGCGCAGCATTTTCACACGAGCGTCGTTACCGAATTTTACGTCTTTAGCTGCCATTTTATCTTTCCCTTAAATTCGTATGTTCAGTGTCGTTCGCGGATTACGCTTCAACAATTGCCAGAATGTCGCTTTCGGACATGATCAACACTTCTTCATTGTCGATCTTCTCGGACTTCACGCCATAGCCATCGTTGAAAATGACGATGTCACCAACTTTAACGTCCAGAGGCTGCACGGTTCCGTTTTCCAGGATGCGGCCCTTACCGACAGCGATGATTTCGCCACGAGTTGATTTTGCTGCCGCAGAACCGGTCAGAACGATGCCGCCAGCAGACTTCGTTTCAACTTCTTTACGTTTGACGATCACACGATCATGTAACGGACGAATACTCATTTTGATAGCTCTCCTTTGAGAAAGTCATTATCAGTTATGGATGACGCCGGTCCGCACACGGTTTTCCGGCTAGTGCCCTGAGAGATGGGGATGGGGTTTTACCGCTTCAAGGGGAAACGCAAAAAAAAATTTGTCCTCGTGCTCGGACGCACATAAATTTGCCGTCCTCGCCTGACGTCATAAGCAAAAGCGATTGTGATACCATCCTTTTTTTGCCGGGCGCAAGGTTGAATCATGAGTGGTTTAAAACAGGAGTTAGGGCTGGCTCAAGGCGTGGGATTACTCTCCACGTCATTACTGGGAACCGGGGTCTTCGCCGTTCCGGCACTGGCCGCGCTGGTCGCCGGCGATAACAGCCTCTGGGCCTGGCCGGCGCTGATTTTACTGGTGTTTCCCATCGCTATCGTCTTTGCGACGCTGGGCCGCCACTTTCCCAGCGCCGGCGGCGTGGCGCATTTTGTGAATATGGCCTTTGGCCCGCGTCTGGCGCGCGTCACCGGCTGGCTCTTTTTATCGGTGATCCCGGTGGGATTACCCGCGGCCCTGCACATCGCCACCGGCTTTGGTCAGGCGCTTTTTGGCTGGCACGACAGCCAGCTGCTGCTGGCCGAGCTGGGAACGCTGGCGATTATCTGGTGGGTCGGTTCCCGCGGAGCCAGCTCCAGCGCCAATCTACAAACGCTGGTTGCCGTGCTGATTGTCGCCCTGATCGTCGCCATCTGGTGGCGCGGCGCGATCAATCCCGCGCAGATCCCCTTCCCGGCGCCCGCTGAAATCGATAGTTCGCAGCTTTTCTCCGCGCTTTCCGTGATGTTCTGGTGCTTTGTCGGGCTGGAGGCTTTTGCACACCTGGCCTCTGAGTTTAAGCAGCCGGAACGCGATTTCCCCCGCGCGCTGATGATTGGCTTATTACTGGCGGGTTCCGTCTACTGGGCCTGTACCGTGCTGGTCCTGCATTTTCATGCCTTTGGCGAGGAGATGGCCGCCGCCGCGTCGCTGCCCAATATCGTGGTGCGCCTGTTTGGCGTGCAGGCGCTGTGGATTGCCTGCGTTATCGGCTATCTCGCCTGCTTCGCCAGCCTCAATATCTATATTCAGAGTTTTGCTCGCCTGGTCTGGTCGCAGGCGCAGTACAAACCCGAGAGCTATCTGGCCCGGCTGTCGCCGCGACAGATTCCGCGCAACGCGCTGAACGCGGTGCTCGGCTGCTGCGTCATTAGCGCGTTATGCATTTATGCGCTCAATATCAATCTTGATGCGCTGATCGTCTACGCCAACGGCATTTTTATTATGATCTATCTGCTGTGCATGCTGGCGGGCTGCCGTTTGCTTGAGGGACGTTATCGCGCGTTAGCGGCGTTTGGCAGCCTGCTGTGCCTGCTGCTGCTGGCGATGGTGGGCTGGAAGAGCCTTTACGCGTTTATCATGCTGGCGGTACTGTGGCTGTTTTTACCGAAGCGCAGGCTGGCGGAGGGGTATTCCAGGCCGGAGTAACCGGCCCGGGCAATGCATGTTAGTCGCGGCGATCGTCTTTATGATCGAGACGGTCGCGTTCGTCGTCTTTACGCTGGTATTCGCCTTCAAAGGTATCGCCGCCGCCCGTTCCGGCGCTAAACCCGCCGCCCGGCATCCGGCTAAAGCGCAGATGCGGCATCAGTTTTAAGGTCAGATGCTTCTGTACCGGAGGTAACAGCAGCAGCAGCCCCAGGAAATCGGTAAAGAACCCCGGCAGAAGCAACAGCAAACCGGCGATAATCAGCGACACGCTTTTGATCATCTCTGCGGCCGGGCTCTCCCCCGCCGCCATCTTCTGCTGCATCAGCATGAGGTTTTTAAAGCCCTGGTTTTTCACCAGCGATATCCCCACCACCGAGCTGAAGATCACCAGAATCAGCGTCAGCAGAACGCCAAGCACATGAGCGACTTGGATAAAGATCGAGATTTCAATGTAAACGTATAAAAAAACGGCAATTAACGGAATCCAACGCACCGGCGTCTCCTTCATTAACAGACGCCAGCATCGGCGCCCGTAGTCATAGATGTGCTATTCGCATCAGCAAGATGTTGGGCCAAAACGTCACTTTTCAATCGTAAAAAAAGCTTATTTTTTTCAAAATTAGAAAACCGGTGACTCATTTCACAGATTAATAATTCTTATAAGATTCACTACATAATAAGTGATCAGGGCGGCTGATATTCGCTATCATCAGCATATGATCGTGGGCACCGGGCCGATTAAGGAAATAATCTGCGGCCAGAAAATGCGCTAGATCCCATTAATTCTGCGTATTTGGTGAATTCATAGGCAGCTTGAAAGAGAAGGTTCACATGTTAAACAACATTCGTATCGAAGAAGACCTGTTGGGTACCAGGGAAGTTCCAGCTGACGCTTACTACGGCGTCCATACTCTGAGAGCGATTGAAAACTTCTACATCAGCAACAACAAAATCAGCGATATCCCTGAATTTGTCCGCGGAATGGTGATGGTGAAGAAGGCCGCTGCGCAGGCTAACAAAGAGCTGCAAACTATCCCCAAAAGCGTCGCCAATGCCATTATCGCCGCCTGCGATGAGGTCCTGAATAACGGTAAATGCATGGACCAGTTCCCGGTCGATGTGTTCCAGGGCGGCGCGGGCACTTCCGTTAACATGAACACCAATGAAGTACTGGCGAACATCGGCCTTGAGCTGATGGGCCATCAGAAAGGCGAATATCAGTATCTCAACCCGAACGACCACGTTAACAAATGCCAGTCCACCAACGATGCCTACCCGACCGGTTTCCGCATCGCGGTCTACGCCTCCATCCTCAAACTGATCGATGCGATTAATCAGCTGGGCGAAGGCTTCCAGCAGAAGGCCGTAGAGTTCCAGGACATTCTGAAAATGGGCCGGACTCAGCTACAGGATGCGGTACCGATGACCCTCGGTCAGGAGTTCCACGCGTTTAATGTTCTGCTTAACGAAGAGACCAAATGCATTCTGCGCACCGCGGAACTGCTGCTGGAAGTGAACCTTGGCGCGACCGCTATCGGCACCCGTCTGAACACCCCGGATGGCTATCAGCAGCTGGCGGTACAAAAACTGGCGGAAGTCAGCAACCTGCCGGTTGTCCCCGCGGAAGATCTGATCGAAGCGACCTCCGACTGCGGCGCCTACGTGATGGTCCACAGCTCTCTGAAGCGTCTGGCGGTAAAACTGTCCAAAATCTGTAACGACCTGCGCCTGCTCTCTTCCGGCCCGCGCGCTGGCCTGAACGAAATCAACCTGCCTGAACTGCAGGCGGGCTCTTCCATCATGCCCGCCAAGGTTAACCCGGTGGTCCCGGAAGTCGTCAACCAGGTATGCTTCAAAGTAATCGGTAACGACACCACCGTCACCATGGCTTCCGAAGCGGGCCAGCTGCAGCTGAATGTGATGGAACCGGTGATTGGCCAGGCGATGTTTGAATCTATCCATATTCTGACCAACGCCTGCTACAACCTGCTGGAAAAATGCGTCAGCGGCATCACCGCCAACAAAGCGGTATGTGAAAGCTACGTCTACAACTCTATTGGCATCGTCACCTACCTCAACCCGTATATCGGCCACCACAATGGCGATATCGTCGGCAAAATCTGCGCTGAAACGGGCAAAAGCGTCCGGGATGTGGTGCTTGAACGCGGCCTGCTGACCGCGGCGGAGCTGGACGATATCTTCTCTGCGCAAAACCTGATGCATCCGGCCTATAAAGCGAAGCGTTATACCGATGAAAGCGAACAGTAGGTTTTCCGATTAAACTAACCACGGGCATGTCAGCAATGACATGCCCTTTTTGTTCTTATTGATTTACTAAATTACAACAACCCAATATCAACTTGTTAATAAAACAAGGAAGGCAAATATGTTTGGTGCAGAACTCGTTATTGTCCTGCTGGCGATTTATCTGGGAGCCAGGCTCGGGGGAATCGGCATCGGTTTCGCCGGTGGCCTGGGCGTCCTCGTCCTGACCCTCGTGTTTCAAATTAAACCTGGCGCGATCCCCTTCGACGTCATCGAAATCATTATGGCGGTTATCGCCGCTATCGCCGCCATGCAGGTCGCCGGAGGGATGGATTACCTGGTCAGCCTTGCCGAACGTATGCTCCGGCGTCATCCCAAATACATCACCTTTCTCGCGCCGCTGGTCACCTGGTTTATGACCGTGCTTGCCGGAACCGGGCATACGGCGTTCTCAACCTTACCGGTTATCACCGAAGTGGCAAAAGAACAGGGCATCCGCCCCTCACGCCCGCTCTCCATTGCGGTGGTCGCTTCGCAGATTGCCATTACCGCCTCGCCGATTTCCGCAGCGGTGGTCTTCTTTGCCGGTATTCTCGAGCCCCTGGGCGTCAGCTACCTGACGCTACTGGCGATCTGTATTCCGGTTACCCTGATTGCCGTCATGCTTACCGCCATCGTCTGTAACTTCCTCGGCTGTGAGCTGAAAGACGACCCGATTTATCAGGAGCGGCTGGCAAAAGGGGAAGTCAAACTGCGCGGCAGCCAGGTTTTTGAACTGAAGCCGCACGCCAGACGCTCGGTATTACTGTTTCTGATCGGTATCGTCGCGGTGATGTTCTACGCCACCGCCATCAGCGATACCGTAGGGCTGATCCAGGATCCGGTCCTGCCGCGTAACGAAGCGATTGTGGTGTTTATGCTGACCATCGCGACGCTGATAAGCATCACCTGCAAAATCGACACCGGTGAAGTGCTCAACGCCAGCACCTTTAAATCCGGCATGAGCGCCTGCGTCTGCGTTCTCGGCGTCGCATGGCTGGGGGATACTTTCGTCAAAGCCCACATCAGCGATATCCAGACCGTGGCGGGCGACCTGCTGCACAACTACCCGTGGCTGCTGGCGGTGGTGCTGTTCTTCGCCGCGACCCTGCTATATTCCCAGGCCGCGACCACTAAGGCGCTGATGCCCGCCGCGCTGATGCTGGGCGTGAGCCCGCTTACCGCCATCGCCTCATTTGCCGCCGTCTCCGCCCTTTTCGTTCTGCCGACCTACCCCACCCTGCTGGCGGCGGTCGAAATGGATGACACCGGCTCCACCCGCATCGGCAAATATGTCTTTAACCATGCCTTCCTGATCCCCGGCGTCATCGCCATTACGCTATGCGTGATCCTCGGGTTTATTTTCGGCGGCATCATGCTGTAAATCTCTTCAAATTCGGGCCAGATCCTGGCCCGTTTCGTTAATCCTCCCTATCTTGCATGCTATAGTGCCTCTTTTCGCTGATACGAGGTTCACGATGACGATGCCTGATGCTGTTGTTGTACTCTGTACCGCGCCGGATGAAGCGACCGCCCAGGACCTGGCGGCCAAAGCGCTGGCGGAAAAACTCGCCGCCTGCGCCACTCTCCTGCCGGGAGCGACATCGCTCTACTACTGGGAAGGAAAACTGGAGCAGGAGTATGAAGTGCAAATGCTGCTGAAAACCGACCTTGCCCATCAGCAGGCGCTGCTGGACTGCCTGAAGTCCCATCACCCGTATCAAACCCCTGAACTTCTGGTTCTGCCCGTTATTCACGGAGACAACGATTACCTCTCATGGCTCAACGCATCATTACGCTGATCCTGCTGCTTTGCAGCACATCGGCCATTGCCGGCCTGTTCGACGCCCCTGGCCGCTCGAACTTTGTTCCTGCTGACCAGGCTTTTGCCTTCGATTTTCAGCAGAATCAACACGATCTTAATCTGACCTGGCAAATCAAGGATGGTTACTATCTTTACCGTAAACAGATAAAGCTGACGTCCGCAGATGCGGCGTTTACCGACCCCTCGCTGCCTGCAGGCGAATGGCATGAGGACGAGTTTTACGGTAAAAGCGAAATTTACCGCCAGCGCCTGACCGTGCCGGTCACTCTGACTCACGCCGCCGCCGGCGCGACTCTTACCGTGACTTATCAGGGATGCGCGGATGCCGGTTTCTGCTATCCGCCGGAAACCAAAATCGTGCCGCTCGGCAACGCGCTCGCGCGCTCCAGCAGCGATACCGCCGTCGGGCAACCCGGGCTGACCCCGCCTCTGCCGCTGGAAACGCGCCCGGCGCTGCCGGTAGAGTCGCCGTCCGACCTTCCGCCCCCCGCTGTGGACAATAAAGATGCCGCTCTCCCCTTTAGCGCGCTGTGGGCGCTCTTGATTGGTATCGGCATCGCGTTTACCCCCTGCGTGCTGCCGATGTATCCGCTGATTTCCGGCATCGTGCTGGGCGGGCAAAAACGCCTCTCCACCGCCCGCGCGCTGCTGCTGGCCTTTATCTACGTCCAGGGCATGGCCCTAACCTACACCGCCCTGGGGCTGGTCGTTGCCGCTGCGGGCCTGCAGTTCCAGGCGGCGCTGCAGCACCCTTATGTGCTGATCGGCCTGTCGGTGCTGTTTATCCTGCTGGCGCTGTCGATGTTTGGTCTGTTTACGCTCCAGCTGCCTTCGTCGCTGCAAACGCGCCTGACGCTGATGAGCAATAAACGCCAGGGCGGTTCACCCGGCGGCGTATTCGCCATGGGGGCGATTGCCGGATTAATCTGCTCGCCCTGCACCACCGCGCCGCTGAGCGCCATTCTGCTCTATATCGCCCAGAGCGGTAATCTGTGGCTGGGCGGCGGTACCCTGTACCTCTACGCGCTCGGCATGGGGCTGCCGCTGATCCTGGTGACCGTATTCGGTAACCGTCTGCTGCCGAAAAGCGGCCCGTGGATGGCCCACGTCAAAACCGCCTTTGGCTTTGTGATCCTGGCGCTGCCGGTATTTTTACTCGAGCGTGTCGTGGGCGAACCGTGGGGCCTGCGGCTTTGGTCGCTGCTTGGCGTCGCCTTTTTTAGCTGGGCGTTTATTACCTCGCTGGGCGGCACGCGCCCCTGGCTGCGTATTGTGCAAATAGTGATGCTCGGCGCCGCGCTGGTCAGCGCCCGTCCGCTGCAGGACTGGGCTTTCGATGCGCCGGTCGCGCAACGGCAGTCCCATCTCCAGTTTACCCGTATCCATAGCGTCGATGAGCTCAATCAGGCGCTGGCGCAGGCGAAAGGCAAACCGGTGATGCTCGACCTGTACGCCGACTGGTGTGTGGCCTGCAAAGAGTTCGAGAAATACACCTTTACCTCACCTGAGGTGCAACAGGCCCTGAAAGAGACCGTTCTGCTGCAGGTTGATGTCACCAAAAATAGCGCGCAGGACGCGGCGCTGCTGAAGCACCTCCAGGTGCTCGGCTTGCCCACCATTCTGTT
This sequence comes from Klebsiella sp. CN_Kp113, assembly GCF_040064585.1. Classification (NCBI taxonomy): domain Bacteria; kingdom Pseudomonadati; phylum Pseudomonadota; class Gammaproteobacteria; order Enterobacterales; family Enterobacteriaceae; genus Klebsiella; species Klebsiella sp. CN_Kp113. Next base: position 103,623 of record NZ_JBEAID010000015.1, read on the forward strand.
TTTCAATGAACAGGGCGAGGAGCAGCCCGCGCAGCGCGTCACCGGCTTTATGGATGCCGCGGCATTTAGCGCCCATTTGCGCGATCGACAACCGTGAGCGACACTGTAGGAGGAATAATGGAGGAAAAGACCGTGCAACGTGAAGATGTCCTGGGTGAAGCCATCCAAATCCTCGAAATCGAGGGTATCGCTAACACCACGCTGGAAATGGTCGCCGAGCGCGTGGCTTACCCGCTCAATGACCTCAAACGTTTCTGGCCTGACCAGGAAGCGCTGCTGTACGACGCGCTTCGCTATCTCAGCCATCAGGTCGATGCCTGGCGCCGCCAGCTTTTACTGGACGAGTCGCTCAGCGCGGAGCAGAAGCTGCTGGCCCGCTACGCCGCGCTGACCACCTGCGTAAGCAACCATCGTTATCCCGGCTGCCTGTTTATTGCCGCCTGTACTTTTTATCCGGACCCTCAGCATCCGATCCATCAGCTGGCCGAGCAGCAAAAGCAGGCTTCGCTGGCCTATACCCATGAACTGCTTAGCCAGCTCGAAGTTGACGATCCGGCAATGGTCGCAAAGCAGATGGAGCTGATCGTTGAAGGCTGCCTGAGCCGACTGCTGATCAAGCGCAGCCAGACGGATGTCGATACCGCGCGTCGCCTGGCAGAAGACATATTGCGTTTTGCCCAGTGCCGTATGGGCGGCGCCCTGACCTGATTCCGATATCTTAACCAATTCATCGCGCATATAATCCCCTCCTCATCGATATGCTGACAGGGTTTGATATGCGCTCTCTTCTTTGGGTTGCCATCATGGGGCTGTGTTCAACACCGCTCCTGGCAGCTTCTCCGCAAGGCTTTTCTTTCGCGCACAAAGACTGGGAGCTCGCCTGCGACAACACCGGGACCTGCCGAGCCGCCGGCTATGGCGCCACCATGGGCGAAGTCAGCGTTCTGCTGACCCGCAATGCGGGCGCGGCGCAGCACGTCATCGCTGTGGCGACTTTCGCGCAAACCGAACGCGATATCCCCCCTGACGCAACGGTAAATCTGTTCATTGACGATCGGGATAACGGCCCACTTGAGGCCGCCGACGAGAGCCACTTTCGCTTTGATGACACCCAAACGGCGGCCCTGATTCAGGCCCTGGAGCACAACGGCAAAATTGAGCTTGCCCTTAACGGCGAGCGTAAGACGCTCTCCGACGCGGGCAGCAGCGCCGTATTCCTGAAAATGGATGAGTTTCAGCAGCGTCTGGGCACTGCCGATGCGCTGTTACGCCAGGGCGACGCCGGTGATGACAATATTTTATCAGCCGCGCCCGCACCGGAAATTATCGCCGCACCGGTCATCCACAATGCCGCCACCGTAGCGCTGACGGCAAAGCAGCGGCAGAAACTCCGTCCCCAGCTCGTCCCTCTGCTAAATAGCCATTGCGACGACTGGCAAAACGCGGATATCCCGGCATCTGAGCGCCAGATCACCGCAACGCCGTTGGATAAAAGCCACACGCTGATTCAGGCGCTGTGCTGGCGCGCTGCCTACAACGACGGCTATGCAACGTGGGTGGTCGACAAGGCGTTTATGACCCAGCCTCAGCTGGTCACCACCGACGCCTCCAGCTATGCCGACGGCGTGCTCACCTTTTTCAATAAAGGCCGCGGTATCGCCGACTGCATCAGCGGTGAAGAGCGCGTCTGGGATGGCAAAACGTTTGTCCAGAGCCTGAAATACTCCACCGGCGACTGCCGGGAGATCGCCCCCGGCGGCGCGTGGATGCTGCCCACCTTTGTGAGCCAGGTTATCCCGAAGCAGCAGAAAGATGCCGATAACAACGCGCTGAAAGCGCTGTATAACGCCGTATTAAAGGAGCAGAAGGCCAATCCTGAACTGGATCTGAATAATATCGCCGAGCAGTTCCCCCTCAGCGGGAACGTCAGCCATTTTACGCTGACCTACGCGGACAACTCTCTGGTATCGACGACGAAACCGTCCGCCGATATCAGCGATGATGAGTGGCAGGCGTTTCTCCAGTCCGATATCAGCGCCGACTCCGAAAACGGTAAAGTGAGCTTTACGCTGGTCGACCTCGACGGAGACGGTAAACGCGATTTAATTATCGACAGCTACGTTGGCGGCACCGGACTCTTTAGCTATACCGGGATACTAAAACGCAGCGACGACGCTTTTGCTGCGGTTAACAGCGATGATAGCGGCAATGGCGATGATTTTGACGCAGGCGTTCCGGGCGCGCTCTATTCTCTCAACGGCCGCGGCGCCAACCAGTGGAGTCACTGGGTGCGCATTAACGGCCAGGTTTACGCGCTCTGGTACAACGGCCAGTTTGGCGAAGACAATCTCTATCTGTTGCGCCCATTTGGCCCCTCAGGCAGTACGCCGGCAGTGACAATCCGCTATCGCTACACCCTTAACGACATTCGCTCGCCGGAAAAAGACCAGCCTCTGACGCCCGCGCTGAATGAGCGGGAAAAGTCAGACCTGCTGAAGTCGCTGGAAGTGATGCAGAGCAACCTGCTCAAGGATAAGCCACAGAGCGACAATGACGCGCCAATTTGCCCTATTCCTCCGGGCACATCATCCGACGACGCGGAAAACTACTATAGCGGGGTAGCGTCGAACTATATCTATGAAACCGTGGCATATATCCCGGTCTGGCTGAACGATAAATGTTTTATCGGCACCATCTTTAGCCACCACGGCGCCTATCGTCACGGCGTCGATGCGGAAATCACGATCAGCTCGCCGCGCGATGACGAAGACATTGTTGGCGACTACGCGATTTCTGGATTACGCCGCGCTATCTCGGTGACCAGCGGCTGGAAAATCCGTGAAGGCGACAACGGGATGATGTAATTTTCAGCAAAAAAGCGTCTTCAGGCGCAGAATTGCCGCAAACTTAAGCAACCGGTAGATAAATCGAGAAATTTGATTGACGCCGCGTACGGATTACGGTTTAATGCGCCCCGTTGCCCGGATAGCTCAGTCGGTAGAGCAGGGGATTGAAA
>NZ_JBEAID010000016.1:0-103560 GCF_040064585.1 Klebsiella sp. CN_Kp113
CGCGAGCAGAACCACCGTAGGTTTTAGCCAGAACGGTAGTGATTGCAGCGGTCAGAGTAGTTTTACCATGGTCAACGTGGCCGATAGTACCGACGTTGACGTGCGGTTTTGTACGTTCAAATTTTTCTTTAGACACGGCTATATTCCTTACTATAGTGCTCTCCCCTTCTGGAGAGAGCACGGGACTTTGGTTTTAACCCTGCGGCTTATTTACCACGGGCTTCGATTACGGCCTGAGCAACGTTGTTCGGCGCATCATCATACTTCAGGAACTCCATGGAGTAAGAAGCACGACCTTTGGTCAGAGAACGCAGCTGAGTTGCATATCCGAACATTTCAGACAGCGGAACTTCAGCGTGGATCACAACGCCAGTCACGTTGGATTCCTGACCGCGCAGCATACCGCGACGACGGCTAAGGTCACCGATAACGTCACCAGTGTTCTCTTCCGGAGTTTCTACTTCAACCTTCATGATCGGCTCAAGCAGAACTGGTTTCGCTTTCTTAAAGCCATCTTTAAAGGCAATAGAAGCGGCCAGTTTAAACGCCAGTTCAGAGGAGTCAACGTCGTGGTAAGAACCGAAGTGCAGACGCACGCCCAGATCAACTACCGGATAACCAGCCAGAGGACCTGCTTTCAGCTGCTCCTGGATGCCTTTATCAACGGCCGGGATGTATTCGCCAGGAATTACACCACCTTTGATGTCGTTGATGAACTCATAACCTTTCGGGTTAGAGCCCGGCTCCAGTGGGTACATGTCGATAACGACGTGACCGTACTGACCGCGACCACCAGACTGTTTAGCGTGTTTACCTTCGATATCGGTAACTTTCGCGCGAATCGCTTCGCGGTAAGCAACCTGAGGTTTACCGACGTTCGCTTCAACGTTGAATTCACGCTTCATACGGTCAACGATGATGTCGAGGTGCAGCTCACCCATACCGGCGATGATGGTCTGGTTAGATTCTTCGTCAGTCCATACGCGGAAAGACGGGTCTTCTTTAGCCAGACGGCCCAGAGCCAGACCCATTTTTTCCTGGTCAGCTTTGGTTTTCGGTTCAACGGCGATAGAGATTACCGGCTCAGGGAATTCCATACGCTCCAGAATGATCGGCGCATTAGGATCGCACAGAGTGTCACCCGTAGTTACGTCTTTCAGACCGATAGCAGCAGCGATATCGCCCGCGCGAACTTCTTTGATCTCTTCACGTTTGTTAGCGTGCATCTGTACGATACGACCGAAACGCTCACGTGCAGCTTTCACGGAGTTCAGGATGGTATCACCAGAGTTAACCACACCAGAGTACACGCGGAAGAAGGTCAGGTTACCCACGAACGGGTCGGTAGCGATTTTGAATGCCAGAGCAGCAAACGGCTCATCATCGCTAGCGTGACGCTCAGCCGGAGTATCTTTACCATCGTCCAGGATACCGTTGATCGCAGGTACGTCAACCGGGGATGGCAGGTAGTCAACTACCGCATCCAGCATCGCCTGAACACCTTTGTTCTTGAACGCAGAACCACAGGTTACCAGGATGATTTCGTTGTTCAGAACGCGCTGACGGAGAGCAGTTTTAATCTCTTCTTCAGTCAGTTCTTCACCACCCAGGTATTTCTCCATCAGCTCTTCAGAAGCTTCAGCAGCGGACTCGATCAGGTTCTGGTGCCATTCTTCGGCCAGTTCCTGCATGTCTGCCGGGATATCTTCGTAAGTGAAGGTTACACCTGCGTCTTCTTCGTTCCAGTTGATGGCTTTCATTTTCACCAGGTCAACAACACCGGTGAACGCTTCTTCAGCGCCAATCGCCAGCTGCAGCGGAACAGGGTTCGCGCCCAGACGGGTTTTGATCTGACCAACAACTTTCAGGAAGTTCGCACCCATACGGTCCATTTTGTTAACGAACGCAATGCGCGGAACTTTGTATTTGTTTGCCTGACGCCATACGGTTTCAGACTGAGGCTGAACACCACCAACTGCGCAGTAAACCATTACTGCACCATCAAGCACACGCATGGAACGTTCTACTTCGATGGTGAAGTCAACGTGCCCCGGGGTGTCGATGATGTTTACGCGATGCGGTTCATACTGCTTAGCCATACCTGACCAGAATGCAGTAGTCGCTGCGGAGGTGATAGTAATACCACGCTCCTGCTCCTGTTCCATCCAGTCCATGGTGGCAGCGCCGTCATGAACTTCACCGATTTTGTGGTTTACACCGGTGTAGAACAGAATACGTTCGGTAGTAGTAGTTTTACCGGCGTCGATGTGCGCACTGATACCGATGTTACGGTAGCGTGCGATGGGTGTTGTACGAGCCATTTGATTCCTCGTTTATTTCTTTAGGCGTTCAGTTAAGTTATCCAAAACGGGCGACTTATCTGAAGCGCCCGCCTGGTGACTAATACTCCGAAGGGATTACCAACGGTAGTGTGCGAACGCCTTGTTGGCTTCTGCCATACGGTGAACGTCTTCACGTTTCTTAACTGCAGTACCTTTGTTGTCTGCAGCATCAGAAAGTTCGTTCGCCAGACGCAGAGCCATGGATTTATCACCACGTTTACGAGCAGCTTCAACGATCCAACGCATTGCCAGAGCATTACGACGAACCGGACGGACTTCAACTGGAACCTGATAAGTAGAACCACCAACGCGGCGAGACTTAACTTCTACAGTCGGGCGCACGTTGTCGAGAGCGACTTCGAAAGCTTCCAGTTCATTTTTACCAGAGCGCTGAGCCAGGGTCTCCAGCGCGCTGTATACGATTGCTTCTGCAGTAGATTTTTTACCATCTACCATCAGGATATTTACAAATTTAGCCAGCAGTTCTGATCCGAACTTAGGATCCGGCAGGATTTTACGCTGACCAATGACGCGACGACGTGGCATGGAAATACTCCGTTGTTAATTCAGGATTGTCCAAAACTCTAAGAGTTTAGTTTGACATTAATATAAAACGTTTGGCCTTACTTAACGGAGAACCATTAAGCCTTAGGACGCTTCACGCCATACTTGGAGCGAGCTTGCTTACGGTCTTTAACGCCGGAGCAGTCAAGCGCACCACGAACGGTGTGGTAACGAACACCCGGAAGGTCTTTAACACGACCGCCACGGATCAGGATCACGGAGTGCTCCTGCAGGTTGTGACCTTCACCACCGATGTAGGAGGTGACTTCGAAACCGTTAGTCAGACGCACACGGCAAACTTTACGCAGTGCGGAGTTCGGTTTCTTAGGAGTGGTGGTATATACACGAGTACATACGCCACGTTTCTGCGGGCAGGCTTCCAGCGCCGGCACGTTGCTCTTTGCAACTTTGCGCGCGCGTGGTTTGCGTACCAGCTGGTTAATTGTTGCCATTAAATAGCTCCTGGTTTTAGCTTTTGCTTCGTAAACACGTAATAAATCGCCTCATATAATATGAGGACGCAGAATTTTAGGGCGGTGCCGAAAAGGTGTCAAGAAATATACAACGATCCCGCCATTACCAGGACAACTGACCTGCATGTTTGACTGAAAGTCTGACGAAATCAGTATAGCTAACCCTGACGACACTGTCCGCAATTTGACCAGCCAGCCCGCGGGCTTCGATATCTTCTTGCAGAGCGTAGAGGGATATGGGGGCAGATTGCAGGATTTCAAGGAAACGGCCTTCCGCGAGAGCGGCGATAACGCCGTCCGACAGCAGCAGAAGATCGTCGCCCTCTTTTAGCAAACGGAGCATAGCCGCCATATCGGCGTGCCAGGGGGATGTGCTTAGCGTGTGGAGCATTCGAGCCTCAGAACCGCAGTATCACGTTAAAATCGTCAAGCCGGGCGCGCAAAGCCTCTGGCTCCAGCCATTCGCCATCAACAACCCACGGCGTGGCAGAATTCAGACCGCGCTCCCGTGCTGAAGCAGCGCAAATCCAGCACTGTTCGATATCGTATAGCGATAAGAGCTTAAAGGTGGAGATATAGTCGCGCGCCAGCACCGCTGCGGGGCGCTGTCCGGGAAGAAGCTGAAAGACGCCATCGCCCACGAAGAAAACGCCGATCTCCTCCGTCAGCGCGGAGGTTGCCAGCAGGGCGTCCAGCCCTTCCCTGCCCGACGCTGAACCATGAGGCGCAGACGAAAAAACAAAGGCTACGCGCTTCATCAAAACTGCACCATGCGATCGCAGGTTAACGCGGCTTCCGCCAGCGCGCCCAATCCGCTCAAGGTAAAGCCCGGCTGCAAATTATACCCAGGCAAATTCAACTGCCGTGCCTCCTGTTCATCAGTGATTCCACGGCGTAACGCTGCGGCTACACAGATATGCAAGGAAACGGCGTGTTCGTCATGCAGCGTCTGCCAGGCCCGAACCAGATCAAATTCGTCGCTGGCGGGCGCCGTGAGCTGATTCGCGTTATAGACGCCTTCACGATAGAAAAAGATGCTGATCAACTCGTGGCCTTCCTGCAAAACGGCGCGGGCAAACTGTAGTGCGCTGCTGGCCTGCTGGGTACCATAAGCGGGCCCCGTTACCGTAATGGCAAAGCGCATTACTTATCCAGCCCCTGGAAATCTCCACTTTTGAACTGACGAATGTAGAGATAGACCGTGTGCTTAGAGATGTTCAGCCTATCGGCCACCTGGTTGATGGCATCTTTGATATCAAAGATCCCCTTCTCATAGAGGTTCAGGACGATCTGCCGATTTTTAGCGTTGTTAGAAACGTTACGGTCAGCGTTCACCTCTTCAATCGTGAACTCAAGCGTCTGGGCCACCAGATCGTCAACCGATGAAGCAAAGTTGACCTGGGAATTCACCTCCGTCGTTTCCGGCGGAATAAAGGTGCTCATGATTTGTGAGAAAGGGACATCAAGGTTCATGTTGATGCACAGCAGGCCAATGACCCGATGGTCACGGTTGCGGATAGCGATGGTGACCGATTTCATCAGCACACCGCTTTTGGCGCGAGTAAAATAGCATTTGGAAACGCTGCTATCGGCTCCAGTCATATCGTGCAGCATGCGCAGCGCAAGGTCGGTAATTGGCGAGCCGATTTGACGGCCGGTGTGTTCACCGTTGGCGATACGAATAGCGGAACATTTTAAGTCCTGCAATGAGTGCAATACGATTTCACAGTGGGAACCGATGAGCATCGCTAACCCGTCCACTACCGCTTCATAGGATTTAAGGATATCGAAGTCGGTCTGGTCAAAAGGACGTTGATCCAGCAAATCAAGCTCACTGGTCTCGTTGGTTAAAAGCGACCTGGACATGAAAAAAAGCACTCCTTTTCAGGAGCCTGTCGTTATCGTCAGGGCAGGCTCATCATCATTATTAATCTATCTAAAGTAATACAGCGCCTGAGGTTCTTTCCAGTTTTAATTATATCTGCCCGCAATAAAAAAACCGCCGCCCCTGGAGGCGGCGGCTTAAAACCGATTACTTCTTAGCGTCAGCGGCTGGCGCTTCAGCAGCGGCTTCAGGCTTGGCGTCTGCTTTCGGCGCCGGTTTAATATCCAGCAGCTCTACATCAAATACCAGAGTAGAGTTTGCCGGGATACCCGGTACGCCAGTTTTGCCGTAAGCCAGATCCGGTGGAATGACCAGCTGGATTTTACCGCCTTTCTTGATGTTCTTCAGGCCTTCGGTCCAGCCCGGGATCACCCCGTCCAGGCGGAAGGAAAGCGGCTCGCCGCGGGTATAAGAGTTATCAAACTCTTTACCGTCGATCAGCGTACCTTTGTAGTTGACGACAACGGTATCGCTGTCTTTCGGCGTTTCGCCGGTCCCCGCTTTCTCGACTTTGTAGAGCAGGCCAGATTTAGACGTTTTCACGCCTTTCTCTTTGGCAAAGGCGTCACGGTAAGCTTTGCCTTTTGCTTCATTCTCAGAGGCGTCTTTTTCCATTTTCTGCTGAGCAGCAGTTTTTACACGGGTTTCAAACGCCTGCAGAGTCTGTTCGATCTCCTGATCGGACAGTTTGCTCTTATCAGCAAAAGCGTCCTGAACGCCGGCGATCAGCTGATCTTTATCTAATTTGATGCCCAGTTTTTCTTGTTCTTTCAGGGAGTTTTCCATGTAACGTCCCAGCGATGCACCCAGCGCATAAGCAGATTTCTGATCGTCATTTTTAAATGCCGATTTGCTGTCCGTTGCGGGTGCCGCTTTCGCTGTAGTCTCAGCAGCGAAGCTCAGCGGTGCATTCAGGGCGATGGCCATAGTGGTCGCCAGCAGCGTTACTTTAAACAGTGATTTCATCCATTTCTCCAGGGCCGGGGCATCTCACCCCAGGGTTATCGTAAAAAACAAAAAACGTACTATAGAACGTTGCAGAACAAATCAACATACAGACGTACCTGAATATCGCCTCATTTAAGACTATTTTTGTATGAATTAGTTTCCTGTCAGACGTAACGATGCTGCGCGGATGCTGAAACTTCAGTAGAATCCGCCCGCAGGATAAGACAGAAGAGGTTACTCATGCACGATAGCACTTTAGAGACTCGCCTTGCGGAGCTGGAGAGCAGACTGGCGTTTCAGGAAATCACTATTGAAGACCTCAACAAGACCGTCACCGCCCACGAGATAGAAATGGCGAGGATGCGCGAACATATGCGCCTGATGGTCGAAAAACTGAAAGCCACTCAGCCGTCGCATATGGCTTCACAGGCGGAAGAAACGCCCCCGCCGCACTATTAAGACGTAAAAAAAGCGGGTTTCCCCGCTTTTTTCTATTCCGCGACGCGAGCGCAGCGGAATTAGTGGCAGCCGCAGCCGCCGTTGCCGCCGCAGCCGCCTTTGCCATGTTCGTGGTCATGGTCATGGCCGTGGCCACCGCAGCAACCATCATGATCGTGGTCGTGGCCATGATCGTGCCCGTGAGCACCGTGTACATGACCATGCTCCAGCTCTTCCGCCGTTGCTTCGCGAATCGCGACAACTTCAACGTTGAACTTCAGATTCTGACCAGCCAGCATGTGGTTACCGTCAACAACAACGTGTTCGTCACCCACTTCGGTGATTTCTACCGGTACCGGACCCTGATCGGTTTCCGCCAGGAAGCGCATGCCAACCTGCAGTTCATCAACGCCCATAAATACGTCTTTAGGAACGCGCTGAACCAGGTTTTCGTCGTACTGACCGTATGCATCGTTAGCGCCGACTTCGACGTCAAATTTGTCGCCAACGTTGTGGCCGTCCAGCGCGTTTTCCAGGCCGGAAATCAGGGAACCGTGACCATGCAGGTAGTCAAGCGGCGCGCTTACCGGAGACTCATCAACCAACACACCGTCTTCTGTACGTACCTGATAGGCCAGGCTGACCACCAGGTCTTTTGCTACTTTCATGATATCTCCTGAGCATGGGAAGAATAGTGGCGCAGATTGTAGCGGAATTCTGCACCCGTGTACCCTCTAGCTTAAAAAAAGCCGATAGATAACGCTAGTCCGGATGAAAAATGCCTATCACTTGCTCTTCTTTGCGAACATGCTCGCGGACCTCTTTATCCGCCTCACGCATCTGATGACCGCACTTAACGCACTCAACAATATCGACATTATTCTCACGCCACATCGCCAGCGAATCCTGGGCCTGGCACGCCGGGCATTTCGCACCGGCGATAAAACGTTTACGCACAGCCATATCATTTACCTTTATTCAAATTCATCCCAGCCGTCTAACTGCCTGCTCTCTTTTTGCATCTCGCGCTGAAAAATCTCCTCCAGCTCGCGTCTGGCTTCCCGCACGCGGGATATCTGCAGGGTATCACTATGCACCGGCATTAACTCACGCAGCATCCGCATATCGAGGCGCCGAAAATGCAGCTGGGCGCGCTGCGCCTGATGGGGATGCATGCCGAGCGAGATAAGCGCTTTTCGTCCTAGCTCCAGCGCGCTGGAGAAGGTTTCGCGGGAAAACTGCGCCACTCCCGCCTGCAGCAGCTCATGGGCCTCAACGCGTCCCCGCGCTCGCGCCAGAATATGGAGATGTGGAAAGTGTTGTTGACACATCTCCACCAGCTTCATGGTATCTTCCGGCTCGTTGCAGGTGATAACGATCGACTGCGCGTCTTCGGCTCCCGCCGAGCGCAGGAGCTCCAGCTGCGTCGCATCGCCAAAATAAACTTTATAGCCATATTTACGCATCAGATTGACCGCGCTGATATCGCGCTCCAGTACCGTAATACGCATTTTGTTCGCCATCAGCAGACGGCCAATCACCTGGCCGAAACGCCCAAAACCAACGATGATCACCTGCGGTTTGTCATCTTCAACCCACGGAGCCTCGCCCTCCTCTTCAGGTTGGTTCAATCGCCGCGAAAGGACTTTATCGATGAGCTTCATCAGCAGCGGCGTGGTCATCATCGATAATGTCACCGTCACCAGCAGCAGGGCCATCTGATCGTTTTGAAACAGACGAAGCGAAGCGGGGAGTGAGAACAGCACAAAGGCAAACTCTCCCCCCTGGCTCAGCACGCCGGCAAACTGCACCCGTTCAGAGCTGCGCAGGCCATAAACCCGTGCCAGAAGATACAGGACGAGACCTTTTACCGTCACCAGTATCGCGACGCTGGCCACAACCCACAGTAAATGGGTATAAAGCACCCCAAGGTTCAGCGCCATGCCAACGGAAATAAAGAACAGCCCGAGGAGAAGCCCTTTAAACGGCTCAATGGCGATTTCCAGCTCGTGGCGATACTCGCTCTCTGCCAGCAGGACGCCGGCGATAAAGGTCCCCAGCGCCATCGACAAACCGAGCGCATCCATAAACAACGCCGATCCAAGAACCAGCAGTAGCGTCGCCGCGGTAAAGACCTCCCGCACGCCGGAGCCGGCGATAAACCGAAATACCGGCCTCAGCAGATAACGACCTCCAACCAGCATTCCGCCGAAGGCCAGCACCTTCATCCCGATGGTGAGCCAGTTAAAATGGTCGTCACCTGACCCTGCGAGCAGGGGAACCAGTGCCAGGGCCGGGATCACAGCCAGATCCTGAAACAGCAGTACGGAGAAGCCCAGCTGCCCGGACTCGCTGCGGCTCATGCCTTTCTCCCGCATCAGCTGCAGCGCCATCGCGGTGGAAGACATCGCCAGCCCAATTCCGCCAACCACCGCAGCGCGCCATGAGAAGTCGCTAAGCATGAGCAAACCGCCAAGTATCAGCGCGCTGAAGGCGACCTGAGCGGCCCCGACGCCGAAAATGGAGCTTCTCAGCCGCCACAGCTTGGACGGATTCAACTCCAGTCCGATGATAAACATCAGAAAGACGACGCCTAATTCTGAGAAGTGAAGAATTTCATCCACATCGCTGATGAAGCCTAATCCCCAGGGGCCGATGGCGATACCGGCCAACAGATACCCCAGCACGGCACCAATACCCAGCCTCGCCGCCAGCGGCACCGCCACTACGGCGGCAAACAGAAATAACACCCCGGCCAGCAGTAAATCAGCTCCCGCCATTTGGACCTCCCGCCGTTACAGGGTTAGCCAGCCAATCGCGGTAGGCGCGAGCGCGGCTTTTCAGATCGTCGGGTGATTGCCGACGCGCCCAGTAGACGATAATCGGGCTCATCCAGTGCATGCGGCACATACCGGCGGTCAGTTCGAAAGGGCGGAGAATATCATTCATCGGATAACGGTGGGCATCGCGCCGGTAGGCGCTCTCCGGCTCGCCGGTAGTAATGACGCTACGCCAGTACTTTCCCGCCAGCTGATTCCCTCCCGCCCCGCTGGCAAAGCCGCGGCTGAGCACCCTGTCCAGCCACTCTTTCATCAGCGCCGGGCAGCTCCAGGTATAGAGCGGATGCTGGAAAACAATCACCTCATGCTGGCGCAGGAGATCCTGCTCGCAGGCGATATCGATAAAAAAATCCGGATAGTGCGCGTAGAGATCGTGCACGGTAACATTCGACAACTGTAAGGCCGGTTCAAGCAAAACCCGGTTGGCCACGGAATCCTGAGATTCTGGGTGGGCATACAGCAGCAAAACTTTCGCTGTCTGAGACATCTTTCCCCTCCCGAACGTCTTCTGGCGGCCTGTGCAGCGGCTGCGTCCCGACGCAACCAGAATGACTTTGTGTATCATCTTCATTTTGGGCTACCATTGCGGCCCGGTTGAGCGATTCGCTCGACACTACATTATCATAATGACAAATTAACATAGTCAGAACATACGGCGCCTTATGATTGTTTTCTCCTCCTTACAAATTCGTCGCGGCGTACGCGTCCTGCTGGACAACGCTACCGCCACCATCAACCCAGGGCAAAAAGTCGGCCTGGTGGGTAAAAACGGCTGCGGTAAATCCACGCTGCTTTCGCTTTTGAAAAACGAGATTAGCGCCGACGGCGGCTCAATGACCTTCCCCGGCAGCTGGCAGCTGGCCTGGGTTAATCAGGAAACGCCTGCGCTTGCGCAGCCGGCTATTGACTATGTTATTGATGGCGATCGCGAATTCCGCAAGCTGGAGGCGGACCTGCACGAAGCCAACGAACGTAATGACGGCCATGCCATCGCGACGGTCCACGGTAAGCTGGACGCCATCGACGCCTGGACCATCCGCTCGCGTGCGGCCAGCCTGCTCCACGGGCTCGGTTTCAGCAACGAACAGCTTGAAAGACCGGTGAGCGACTTTTCCGGCGGCTGGCGTATGCGTCTCAACCTCGCGCAGGCGCTGATTTGCCGTTCCGATCTGCTGCTGCTTGATGAACCGACGAACCACCTCGATCTCGACGCGGTCATCTGGCTGGAGAAGTGGCTCAAAGGCTACCCGGGGACCCTGATACTGATCTCCCACGATCGCGATTTTCTCGATCCGATCGTCGACAAAATTATCCATATCGAACAGCAAACGATGTTCGAGTACACCGGCAACTACAGCTCATTTGAAGTGCAGCGCGCGACCCGTCTTGCGCAGCAACAGTCGATGTATGAGAGCCAGCAGCTGCGCGTCGCGCATTTGCAGAGCTACATCGACCGTTTTCGCGCCAAAGCCACCAAAGCTAAACAGGCGCAAAGCCGTATCAAAATGCTCGAGCGTATGGAGCTCATCGCCCCTGCCCACGTTGATAACCCGTTTCACTTTAGCTTCCGCGCGCCGGAAAGCCTGCCCAATCCCCTATTGAAAATGGAAAAGGTCAGCGCCGGTTATGGCGAGCGCGTGATTCTCGACTCAATCAAGCTGAATCTGGTTCCCGGTTCGCGCATCGGTCTGCTGGGGCGCAACGGGGCCGGTAAATCGACGCTGATAAAACTGCTGGCCGGCGAGCTACAGCCGCTGCAGGGTGAAATTGGTCTGGCGAAAGGCATCAAGCTTGGCTACTTCGCTCAGCATCAGCTGGAGTTTCTGCGCGCCGACGAATCCCCGCTGCAGCATCTTGCCCGTATTGCGCCGCAGGAGCTGGAGCAGAAGCTGCGCGACTATCTGGGCGGTTTCGGCTTCCAGAGCGATAAAGTCAACGAAGAGACAAAGCGTTTCTCCGGCGGCGAGAAAGCGCGCCTGGTGCTGGCGTTAATCGTCTGGCAGCGGCCTAACCTGCTGCTGCTTGATGAACCCACCAACCACCTCGATCTCGATATGCGCCAGGCGCTAACCGAAGCGCTCATTGATTTTGAAGGCGCGCTGGTGGTGGTTTCGCACGACCGTCATCTGATTCGCTCCACCACCGATGACCTTTATCTGGTGCACGACAGCAAAGTCGAACCTTTCGATGGCGATCTTGAAGACTATCAGCAGTGGCTGAGCGACTCGCAAAAGCAGGAAAGCCAGACATCGGAAGAGCCAAAGGAAAACGGCAACAGCGCCCAGGCGCGTAAAGATCAGAAACGCCGGGAAGCCGAGCTGCGTACGCTGACCCAGCCGCTGCGCAAAGAGATCGCCCGACTGGAAAAAGAGATGGAGAAGTTCAACGCGCAGCTGGCGCAGGCGGAAGAGAAGCTGGGCGACAGCGAATTGTACGATCAAAGCCGCAAAGCCGAGCTCACCGCGTGTCTACAGCAGCAGGCCAGCGCGAAGTCCGGGCTGGAAGAGTGTGAAATGGCCTGGCTGGATGCCCAGGAGCAGCTGGAGCAGATGCTGCAGGAAGGCTAGCGGCAATATGCCATACGTGAAGGCGGGCTAACCCGCCTTTTTTCATCCTCCGCACCCTGGCTTAGCGCTGCGCCGCCAGCCGGGCGCGGATCTGCGACAGCGAGGCATAGCCGTACAGCTTGCCATCCAGAAAGCGCGTTTTTAACTCACCCTGCTGCTCCTGTTCCAGCGTTTGCCCATCGTACAGCTGCAGTTCCCCCAAGGCGTCGCGTTCCACGCGCAGCAGACCACGCGCCGAACGTTTAAGACCATTATCGGTTTTCGGCTCCTTAAAGAGGGCTCTTCCCTCGCCGTTCACCTCCCCCCAGGTTGCCTTCATCGCGAAGCCGAAGGTATCGCGGGTGTTGTACTGGTAGGTAAATGAACCCACGCCGAACACCACGTTAGCGCTGGCAAAGCCTTTCGCTTCCAGGCGACGCAGGATCTCATCCGCTCTGGCGAGAGTAATGGAATCGCCGTAAATCAGGCCGACATGCGGATCCAGCACCTTGTATCCTTTTTCGTTGATAGTGCCGCCAAAAATTTCCCACAGAACCTCCACGGAGCCTTTCTCCTCGGCGCTGCGCTCGCTGCGGGTGTCGTCGTCAGCTGCGGTTCCGCACAGAATCGCCACCGGATCGCCGCTGTCCGGACGGAATACCACGCGCCCCTGACGCTGCATAATTATTGCCTGCAGCTCGCGGGTGTATTCGGTCAGCACCTGCCAGTAGTCCCAGGTATCCGAGACGATAGAGACGAAACCCTGCGGGTGGACTTCGGTAATCAGCCGGCGAAAGGTTTCAATTTCCCGCTCGCGCTCGCCCATACACATCACGCTGTGTTCCGTAGCCGGAATGCTGGCACCGATGAGCTCATCTTCACCGCGAGTGTAATAATCACGGGCATACAGCAGCGAAGGCAGGCTATCGGTCCCTTTGAAGCTGGCCAGATGTCCGCAGCCCGACTGCGCAGTGTCGTGCAGTCCGGACATCCCCCGAAACGAAAAGTCGTGACATTGGAAATCAAGGTGCGTCAGATCGCTACAGGTTTTCTCCGCCCAGCGTTCGCAAATCAGGCGATAGTGGTGGGCGATGGTCGCGTTGGTTGACGCTTTCCACAGCTCCGCCGAAAGCACCGTCTCCAGATAGTTCACCAGCCAGAAGAACTCAGGTTGCGTATTGGTGATGGTCAGCACCGGTACTTTCATCGGCACCTTGGTGCCTTCATCCAGCGCTTTGATATGCAGCGGTAAATAGCCAAGGCGATGCAGAGCGCGAATAGGCTCCACCCCAACCGTATCGCGCCCCAGATAGCCGTCCATCACCTGCTTATACTCGTTCACGACCTCCTCTTCCGGGCGGGCGAAAAACGCCTCGTTAAACAGATCGACCAGGAACCACTGCAGAAAGCCCTGCAGGCCGAAAAACACCAGCTTGCCATCGGCCTGCGGCGACTGGAAAAAACGATCGCTGCGCGGGGTAAAGTTAGAGTAAACCTTCGTTGTCCCCTGCGGATACTGCACGCGATGGGAAACTTTATAACCATCAATGGCCAGAATCGGATTTATTTTCATCATGTTATCCCCAATGTGCGCGGTAGATGGCGTCAATATCGATAAGCTCCAGCTGCGGATGAGCCAGGGCAGGAGAAGTCAAAGAGGTGGTGGCGTAAACGGCATCGATGCCGTTATTCAACAGATGCTCTACGCCTTTGGAAAAAATACCGTGGGTGACGTACAGACTCACGCTGCGGGCGCCCGCCTCGCGCAGCACCTGCGCCGAGCCGATAAAGGTGCCGCCAGCGTCGCAGAGGTCGTCAACAATAAGCACCGCTTTCCCCGCGACATCACCGGTCAGCAGGGAAAAACCGGTTAACGCGCCGCTGGCAAGATCACGCTCTTTACCGAGGATCGCGAACTCTCCGGCACCGCAGGCTTTAGCCACAGGATGAATCTTCTTTAGCGCGCCGGCATCCGGCGCCACCAGCATCAGCTCCCCGGCAGCAATAGCCTGACGCAGACCGGCGCTCTGCAGAAGACAGTGCTGTTGAGCCACCGCGACCATATTATTGACTGCCGCCGCTGCGGCATCGCTGTGCGGGTCAAGCACCACGACTTTGTCAAAGCCAAGGGTATTAAGCTGCCTGGCAAAGACCTTCAGCGCGAAGCTGTCTCCCGGCACCATATGACGATCCTGACGCGCCCACGGCAGCCACGGCAGTTCCAGATGGCTAAACGTCACGTCGGTAACATGACGCACGGCCTCCACCAGCTGCGCCAGCAGCATAAAATCGTTCATGTCGCGCAGAGCAACCGCCCGGATGCGCATCAGACGGGCAGAAGGCGGTAGTGGATTGGTCACCTTCAGCCACACAGCGCCATCGGGAAAGACGCCGCTGGCAAGCGTAAACGCCTCATCATCCAGTTCCAGGGTAAATTTTTCGCTCATGATGACCTCCGCTCATTAAATTATGTCCCTAAGACACAATCAATAATGTCCCTAAGACACATATTGTGCAAGCGTTAAATGTCATTTAAGCGGAGATGTGAATTAAGCAGTTGAAAAACAATAATAAAAATGTAGGCTTGCTGCTCAGGAAGGGGCTGGTACACTTGTCAGCGTTCTTTTCCGCTGCGAGCGCTCTATGACCAACGATGCCGAATACCTCAGCCAATACGATGCCAGCCGCTTTCCCTCGCCGCTGGTGACCGTCGATAGCGTCCTGTTTACCCTGCATGAAGGGGCGCTGTGCGTTCTGCTGGTTGAGCGCGCTAATCCACCGCAGCAGGGGGCGTGGGGGCTACCCGGCGGCTTTATCGATCTGGCGCACGATGATTCAACCCGCGCCACGGCGCTACGTAAGCTCACGGAAAAAACCGGGATTTCACCGTCATGGCTGGAGCAGCTCGACACCTTCTCCGGGCCGGATCGCGATCCGCGCGGCTGGAGCCTGACTATCGCCTGGTTTGCGTTAATCTCGTGGGTAGAGTGTCAGCCGCATATCGCCAGCGTCAGCGATGCCCGCTGGGTGCCGGTGGCGCAGCTGGATAGCTATTCGCTGGCTTTCGATCATCAAAAGATTATCGACGCCGGTCTGCATCGCTTACGCCAAAAAACGATGTACTCTTTACTGCCGGTTTACTGTCTGCCGGAGACCTTTACCCATGGTCAGCTGCTGGAAGCCACGGAAATCATCCTTGGTCAGCCGATTCAACGCAAAAGCCTGATTCGCCGCTTCGAAGCCTCCGGAATGTTTGAAGAGACCGGTGAAACAGCGGCAACCGGCGCGCGGAAAGCGCGGCTATGGCGGCGTAAACCCGGCGTCGATTTTCATCTCTTTTCACGTAACCTGCTGGCCGATTAGCCGCAAGGCCACATATGGGCTAACCTGCGCACTTCATGCGCGGTATAGTATGTTATAAAGATTATTTATTGCTCTGGTGCTATGGTTGATATCACTCCTACAGAAATGACGCCCCCTGAAGACGACTCGCAGCAGTTTCATCCGATGCGCGGCGTAGGCAATCGTCATTTGCAAACCATGTTGCCGCGGCTAATCCGTCGCAAACTCCGCTTTACTCCCCACTGGCAGCGTCTGGAATTGCCGGACGGCGATTTTGTCGATCTGGCATGGAGTGAAGACCCTTCTCAGGCGCGCCATAAACCTCGTCTGGTGGTATTTCATGGCCTGGAGGGGAGCCTACACAGCCCTTACGCACACGGACTTATCCATGCGGCAATGCAGCGCGGCTGGCTGGGCGTGGTAATGCACTTTCGCGGCTGTAGCGGCGAACCCAACCGGAATAACCGCATCTACCACTCGGGCGAAACGGAAGACGGCTCCTGGTTTCTGCGCTGGCTCCAGCGCGAGTACGGCACGGTCCCCACCGCCGCGGTGGGATATTCGCTCGGGGGCAATATGCTGGGCTGCCTGCTGGCAAAAGAAGGCGACGCTATTCCCGTTGATGCCGCGGTTATCGTCTCGGCGCCGTTTATGCTGGAAGCCTGTAGCTATCATATGGACAAAGGTTTCTCCCGCGTTTATCAGCGCTACCTGCTCAACCTGCTGAAAGCCAACGCCGCGCGTAAGCTAAAAGCCTATCCCGGCTCTCTGCCCGTCGATTTACGCCAGCTAAAAAGCATGCGCCGTATCCGCGAGTTTGACGATTGCATTACGGCCAGGATCCACGGTTTTGCCGATGCGCTGGACTACTATCGCCAGTGTAGCGCCATGCCGCGCCTGAGCGATATCACTAAGCCCACGCTGATTATTCACGCGAAGGACGATCCCTTTATGGATCACCACTCGATTCCCCCGCAGGAGCAGCTGCCGGCGAATGTCGAATATCAGCTCACGGAGCACGGCGGGCACGTTGGCTTCGTCGGCGGCACGCTGCGTAAGCCTGAAATGTGGCTTGAAAAACGCATCCCGGATTGGCTAACCCGTTGGCTAGGAGCGCAAATATGATCATTCCCTGGCAAGATCTCGATCCCGAAACGCTGGATAACCTGATCGAAAGTTTTGTATTACGTGAAGGCACCGATTATGGTGAACATGAACGTTCGCTGACGGATAAAGTCGCGGATGTTAAACAGCAGTTGAAAAGCGGAGAAGCCGTGCTGGTGTGGTCAGAACTGCACGAAACGGTGAATATCATGCCCCGCAAGCAGTTTCACGGCTAAGGCGGCACACACTATCGTTTACTCTGGGAGTTGTTATGTCTGCCAAACATCCGGTGATTGCCGTCACGGGCTCCAGCGGCGCGGGAACCACGACCACCAGCCTCGCCTTTCGCAAAATTTTCGCCCAGCTTAATCTGCACGCCGCCGAAGTTGAAGGCGATAGCTTTCACCGCTATACCCGTCCGGAAATGGACATGGCGATCCGTAAAGCGCGCGATCAGGGCAAACATATCAGCTACTTTGGCCCCGAGGCTAACGACTTCGGCCTGCTGGAACACACGTTCGCCGAATATGGGCAAAGCGGCAAAGGCCAGTCGCGCAAATATTTACATACCTATGACGAGGCCGTGCCGTGGAATCAGGTTCCGGGGACCTTCACGCCCTGGCAGCCGCTGCCGGAACCGACTGACGTCCTGTTTTATGAAGGCCTGCACGGCGGCGTTGTGACGCCGCAGCATAACGTAGCAAACCATGTCGACCTGCTGGTCGGCGTGGTGCCCATCGTCAATCTTGAGTGGATCCAGAAGCTTATCCGCGACACCAGCGAGCGCGGACACTCTCGTGAGGCGGTCATGGATTCCGTGGTCCGCTCGATGGAAGATTACATCAACTTTATCACCCCGCAGTTTTCACGCACCCACCTCAACTTTCAGCGCGTACCGACGGTGGATACGTCCAACCCGTTTGCGGCCAAAGCCATTCCTTCACTGGATGAAAGCTTTGTCGTTATCCATTTCCGTAATCTAAAAAATATCGATTTCCCCTGGCTACTGGCGATGCTGCAGGGCTCGTTTATTTCGCATATGAATACCCTGGTGGTACCGGGCGGGAAAATGGGGCTGGCGATGGAACTGATTATGGCGCCGCTGGTTGAGCGGCTGATGGAAGGCAGGAAAATCAGCGAGTAGCCAGAACCCCGGTGGCGCGATTGCCGGCCGGGGCGCGTTCGGCTTACCCTTCGATCACTTCATAAGAGTGGGTAATGTTTACCGCTTTCTCAAGCATCAGCGCGACGGAACAATACTTTTCCGCCGACAGGTCGACCGCGCGAGACACGGCAGCGTCCTTCAGTTCTTTACCGGTCACGATAAAATGCAGATTGATATGGGTAAACAGACGCGGCGCCTCTTCGCGGCGCTCCGAGGTCAGCTTAACTTCGCAGTTGGTGACGTTCTGGCGGCCCTTCTGCAATATGGAAACCACATCAATCGCGCTGCATCCGCCTGCCGCCATCAGTACCATTTCCATTGGGCTAGGCGCTTTATCCCCGGAATTGCCGTCCATCAGAATCTGGTGACCAGAAGCCGACTCACCGATGAAGGTTAACCCTTCAACCCACTTCACTCGCGCTTGCATAAATTTAACTCCAGGGCTGTAATTTTCCTGACAGATTACGCGTACATAACAATTCTCGCAACGGAAGGCGACCTGGGTCATGCTGAAGCGAGACACCAGGAGACATGCGGCGAAAGCTATGCTAAAACAATCTGGATGCTACAGTAATACATTGATGTACTGCATGTATGCAGAGGAGTTCACATTACAGGCTGCAGAAAAATTTCAGCCGGATTCCCAGGTATAGGGATTCAATACGATTGCATGCCCGGATGCCGTGTAGTGTCGGCACCCGGAGATAGCTTATAACAGAGGATAACCGCGCATGGTGCTTGGCAAACCGCAAACAGACCCTACCCTTGAATGGTTCTTGTCTCATTGCCACATTCATAAGTACCCATCAAAGAGCACGCTGATCCACCAGGGTGAGAAAGCAGAAACGTTGTACTACATCGTTAAAGGCTCCGTGGCTGTACTCATCAAGGATGAAGAAGGTAAAGAGATGATCCTCTCTTACCTTAATCAGGGCGATTTCATCGGTGAATTAGGCTTGTTTGAAGAAGGCCAGGAGCGTAGCGCTTGGGTACGTGCGAAAACCGCATGTGAAGTGGCCGAAATCTCCTACAAAAAGTTCCGTCAGCTGATCCAGGTTAACCCGGACATCCTGATGCGTCTCTCTTCGCAGATGGCTCGTCGTCTGCAGGTCACGTCTGAGAAAGTCGGCAACCTCGCCTTCCTTGACGTTACCGGTCGTATCGCTCAGACGCTGCTGAACCTGGCTAAACAGCCGGATGCGATGACCCACCCGGACGGTATGCAAATTAAAATTACCCGCCAGGAAATTGGTCAGATCGTCGGATGCTCCCGCGAGACCGTTGGCCGCATCCTGAAAATGCTGGAAGATCAAAACCTGATCTCCGCGCACGGTAAAACTATCGTCGTCTACGGTACCCGTTAAGTCGGTAAAACGGCGTATTGCCTAACAATACGCCGTTTTTGTTTTCCCCTCATGTGGCGCAGGCTGATTTACCACCCGGAAGTCAACTATGCACTGCGGCAAACGCTGGTGTTGTGTCTGCCGGTTGCGATTGGGCTTCTGCTCGGTCATCTCCAGCAGGGGCTGCTGTTTTCTCTAGTTCCCGCCTGCTGCAACGTTGCCGGGCTGGATACGCCGCATAAACGCTTCTTTAAACGCCTGATTATCGGCGGCAGCCTGTTTGCCGGCTGTAGCCTGATCGTTCAGCTCCTTCTGCAGCGAGACATCCCTTTGCCGCTGATCCTCACGGGTCTGGCGCTCATCCTCGGCGTCACCGCCGAAATCAGCTCCCTGCACGCTCGGCTGCTGCCCGCCTCGCTTATCGCGGCTATTTTTACCCTCAGTCTCGCTGGCAATATGCCGATCTGGGAGCCGCTGTTAATCTACGCCATGGGCACCTTATGGTATGGCGTGTTTAACTGGTTCTGGTTTTGGCTGTGGCGCGAACAGCCGCTGCGCGAATCATTAAGCCTGCTCTACCGGGAGCTGGCCAACTACTGCGAGGCCAAATACAGTCTGCTTACCCAGCATACGGACCCCGCCACATCGCTGCCGCCGCTGCTCAACCGCCAGCAGAAGGTGGTGGATCTGATTACCCAGTGCTATCAGCAGATGCATATGCTGGCGGCTAACCAGCGCAGCGATCACAAACGCCTGCTGCGCGCTTTCCAGGTTGGACTGGACCTTCAGGAACATATTTCCGTCAGTCTTCATCAGCCGGAAGAGGTGCAGAAACTGGTGGAGCGCAGCCACGCGGAAGCGGTGATTCGCTGGAACGCGCAAACCGTTGCCGCCCGCCTGCGGGAGCTGGCGGACGATCTCCTCTACCACCGTTATCCTCAGCGCTTTCAGATGGATAAACAGATCGGCGCGCTGGAAAAAATCGCCTGGCAGCATCCGGATAATCCGGTTGGCCAGTTCTGCGCCTGGCACTTCAGCCGCATTGCCAGGGTTCTGCGCACCCAGCGCCCGCTATACGCGCGTAACCTGATGGCGGATAAAACCCGCCGCCTGCCGCTGCTGCCCGCGTTGAAAAACTATCTGTCGCTTAAGTCGCCGGCGTTACGAAACGCGGCGCGTATCAGCGTGATGCTGAGCGTCGCCAGCCTGATGGGCAGCGCGCTGCATCTGCCTAAGCCCTACTGGATCCTGATGACCGTGCTGTTCGTGACGCAAAACGGCTACGGCGCAACCCGGGTACGTATCGTCCATCGGGCTGCCGGAACCATTGCGGGACTGGTCATTGCCGGGCTCACGCTGCACTTTCACGTTCCTGAAGGCTATACGCTGACCGCGATGCTGTTCATCACGCTGTTAAGCTATCTGATTATCCGCAAGCACTACGGCTGGGCGATGGTCGGGTTTACGGTGACGGCGGTGTACACTCTGCAGCTGCTCACCCTGAACGGCGAGCAGTTTATCATCGCCAGACTGATTGATACGCTGATTGGCTGTCTGATCGCCTTCGGCGGAATGGTCTGGCTATGGCCACAGTGGCAAAGCGGGCTGCTGCGCAAAAATGCCCACGATGCGCTGGAAGCCGATCAGGAAGCGATCAGGCTGATCCTCAGCGACGATCATCAGGCCCCGGCGCTGGCCTACCAGCGCATGCGCGTTAATCAGGCGCATAACGCGCTGTTTAACTCGCTGAATCAGGCGATGCAGGAACCCGGCTTTAACTCGCACTATCTGGAAGACATGAAGCTGTGGGTGACCCACAGCCAGTTTATTGTCGAGCATATTAACGCGATGACCACTCTGGCGCGCGAGCACAATATGCTGACGCCGGATCTGGCGCAGCGTTATCTGGAATCCTGCGAGATTGCGCTCCAGCGCTGCCAGCAGCGGCTGGATTCCGACGGGCCGGGCAGCGCGGGGGATGTGAACATTATGGAGGCGCAGGATGCGGAGGTTCCTCGCGGCCCGCTCAGTACGATGGAGCAGCATTTGCAGCGCATCCTCGGGCATCTGAACACCATGCACACCATTTCATCGGTGGCATGGCGTCAGCGTCCGCATCATGGCATCTGGCTGCGCGCCACTAAGCGCTAAGCACCCGCTCAACCGCCAGGGCAAAGCGCGCCATGCCTTCAGCAATATCGCTATCATCAATCACCAGCGACGGTACGAAGCGCATCACGTCCGGTCCGGCATTGAGCACCATGACGCCCGCCTCTGCGGCGGCGTAGAGGAAATTGCGCGCCTTCCCGTGATACTGCGGCTTCAGCTCGGCGCCGATAAGCAGACCCATGCCGCGAATATCGCTGAACAGATCGAACCGCGCGTCAATGCGCTGAAGGTGCTCAACAAACAGCTCGCGCTTCGCGGTGACGCCGTCCAGCACTTCCGGCGTGTTAATCAGATCGAAGGCCGCTCCGCCGACCGCGCAGGCCAGGGGGTTACCGCCGTAGGTTGAGCCGTGAGAACCGGCGTGGAAAGCGCTGGCGATATCATGGGTGGTCAGCATCGCGCTGATAGGGAAGCCGCCGCCAAGCGCCTTGGCGCTGGTCAGAATATCCGGCGTCACGCCGTAGTGCATATAGGCAAACAGCGAGCCTGTACGCCCCATACCGCACTGTACTTCATCAAACACCAGCAGTGCCTGGTGCTGGTCGCAGAGATCGCGCAATCCTTGCAGGAATTCCGGCGTCGCCGCCGTCACTCCGCCTTCACCCTGAATCGGCTCGACCACCACCGCGCAGGTATGATCGTCCATCACGGCTTTCACCGCGTGTAAATCGTTAAACGGCACGTGAACGATATCGGCCGGTTTCGGCCCAAACCCGTCGGAATATTTCGGCTGACCGCCGACCGAGACGGTGAAAAGCGAGCGACCGTGAAACGCATTATGGAAAGCGATGATTTTGGTTTTGTACGGGCTATGGCGGGTCACGGTGTAATGGCGAGCCAGCTTGAAAGCCGTTTCGTTAGCTTCCGTACCGGAGTTCATAAACACGACGCGATCGGCAAAAGTCGCATCCACCAGCTTCCGCCCGAGTCGCAGGGCCGGTTCGTTGGTAAAAACGTTGCTGGTATGCCACAGCTTTTCACCCTGCTCATGCAGTGCCGCCACCAGCGCCGGATGGCAATGACCGAGCGCGGTCACGGCAATCCCACCGGCGAAATCAACGTACTCTTTACCCTGCTGATCCCATACCCGGCTTCCCTTACCCTTCACCGGAATAAATTCTGCCGGTGCATAAATCGGCAAAATGACCTCATCGAATGTAGCGCGGGTGATTGCCGGTTGTTCAGTTGCCATGTGGTGCCCATCCTTTACGTTATGCAGCAATGATTATGATAATCTAATCACAAAATATGCATAAAAAATCAACTCATGGCAACTACAAATCACCGATTGAGGAAGTTTGCCAGCAGCTGGTGGCCCTGCTCGCTGAGAATACTCTCCGGATGAAACTGCACGCCCTCGAGATCGAACACGCGGTGGCGAATGCCCATGATCTCTCCCTCTTCGCTGCGGGCGGTCACCTCAAAGCATTCAGGCAGCGTTAGCGGATCAATGAGCAGGGAGTGGTAGCGGGTCACCGTAAGCGGGTTATTCAGTCCAAGGAACACCCCTTGGCCGGTATGGCTGACGGGGGACGTTTTCCCGTGCATGACTTTGGCGGCTCGTACGATAGCGGCGCCGAAAACCTGGGCGATGGCCTGATGGCCGAGGCAAACGCCTAAGATCGGCGTTTGGCCGGAAAAATGGCGGATCGCCGCCAGTGAAATCCCCGACTCATCCGGCGTACAGGGGCCCGGCGAGATAACGATTTTCGCTGGCGCCAGGGAAATAATGTCCGCTAACGTCAGCTCGTCGTTACGCCTGACCAGCACTTCCGCCCCAAGTTCGCAGAAATACTGGTACAAATTCCAGGTGAAAGAATCGTAGTTATCGATAAGCAGGATCATAGCGGCTCCGGGAACAAAGAACCGCGCTATTCTACTCAGTTTCCGTCGCTTCGCTTACCACTTTGCGAAATATCGTCCGCAGTGGAGAAAGGTCGCCCATCGCTCCGCTCTGGTTGGCCTGGTTCCACGCATCGACCGCAATATCGCGCCAATCCAGCGTATAGCCCGCATGAATAGCCAGCTGCTCAAAGAAAATGCGTTGCGCCATGCCGTTACCGAGACGGAAAGGATGCAGGACGTTAATTTCGCAGTAGTAATGAGCAAGACGTTCAATGAATTTATCCTGCGCGAGACCCACCAGATAACCTTCCTCTTCAAGATCCTGAAGCAGCGCGTTCCCCTCTTTTTCGATATAGGCAAAATGGCAGAAACGGGTGTCGCCCTGATAGATATCAACTTCACGCAGCTGCCCTGCCCAGTCGAAGACATCCTGATAGAGCTGGCGATGAATAGCGCAGAGATGAGGCAATCCCCGCACCAACGGCCCGAGTTCAATGGTTGCCGCGCGTAATGCGGTCAGCTCCCACGCCGCCTGCTCAAGTCGCTGAGCCTGGCGAATTCCCAGGCGGTTGCGCATCACCTTAAGACCGGGGTAGAGATAGGGGTCCCGCCCCTCGCCGAATTTATCGCTCATAGTGGCTCCTTAACGCCGCAATGCGCGCCAGGACTTCTTCGGGGGTAAGGGTTATCAGCGGAACATCGACGCCCTCCAGCCGTCGGCTGGCCTGAAAATTCACGTTACGTCGATCCTCCCAGAGACGGGACTTCTGTTTTTCGGTGAGCTTTTTCATTTAACACCTCCCTGACGCGTCCGCAGTTGCCACAAGTATAAGCGGCAAAAAACGATTTCGCAGGGAAGCGGGGGCTGCGCGGGTACGGGTTACCCGCGCAAAATAAAATTACGGCAGAACTTTTGCGGAAAGGATCACGATAGGTTTGGACGGTACATTCTGATACGGCCCAACGTTATGGGTCGGCACCTGAGAAATCTTATCCGCCACGTCCATACCTTTAACGACTTTACCAAACACCGCATAGCCAAAATCACGCTGGCCATGATCGAGGAAGGCGTTATCCGCAATATTGATAAAGAACTGGCTGGTGGCGCTGTCCTGATCGGCGGTACGCGCCATGGCGATGGTGCCACGCGTATTGCGCAGGCCGTTGTCGGCTTCGTTTTTAATCGGTGGATTAGGCTGTTTCTGCTGCATCTGCTCGTTAAAGCCGCCGCCCTGCACCATAAAGCCCGGGATCACCCGGTGAAAAGTGGTGTTGTTATAAAAGCCGCTGTTCACGTACTTGAGGAAGTTATCCACCGAGATGGGTGCTTTCTGGCTATTCAGCTCAAGCTCAATATTGCCCGCAGACGTGGTCAGCAACACATGGGGATCCCCTTTTGCCGCCATGGCCGGGGAGAATGCTGAAATGGCGAAAACGGCAGCCACCGCCGCGAGAGTTGATTTGAGCATGGAAATTCCTTAACGGAGCAGAATAAAAACCGAGTGCTTTGATTCTAAAGAGCCTTTGCATCCTGGGCCAGCCTTTTACCTAATTTTACTTAGCTGAAACAGTTGTAACGGTGGGCCTGGCGATCGGCCAAATAGATAAATGTGATATGAGTCACACTAAGAATTGCAAAAAGATATAAATTTCAGAATAAACGTTTGCTTGAATCACGCTAACGCATAAAATCTGTCCGCCCGGCGCAGAGTCAACGCGCTTTACATTTCTATTCACAGGCCAGTCATGACTAACAGCAATCGTATCAAGCTCACATGGATCAGCTTCTTCTCCTACGCCCTGACCGGCGCGTTGGTGATTGTCACCGGGATGGTGATGGGAAATATCGCAGATTATTTTCATCTGCCCGTTTCCAGTATGAGCAACACCTTTACTTTCCTTAATGCCGGTATCCTGATCTCTATCTTCCTGAACGCCTGGCTGATGGAAATTGTTCCGCTGAAAACCCAGCTGCGTTTTGGCTTTATCCTGATGGTTCTGGCCGTCGCGGGTTTAATGTTCAGCCACAGCCTGGCGCTGTTTTCCGCTTCGATGTTCGTGCTTGGCCTGGTCAGCGGGATTACCATGTCGATTGGTACCTTCCTGATCACCCATATGTATGAAGGCCGTCAGCGCGGAGCGCGTCTGCTGTTCACCGACTCCTTCTTCAGCATGGCGGGGATGATCTTCCCGATGCTGGCCGCTTATCTGCTGGCGCGCAGCATCGAATGGTACTGGGTTTATGCCTGCATCGGCCTGGTCTACGTCGCTATTTTCATTCTGACCTTCGGCTGCGAATTCCCGGTATTGGGCAAAAAAGCCCTGCAGGATAGCCAACCGGTAGTGAAAGAGAAATGGGGTATCGGCGTGCTGTTCCTCTCCATCGCTGCGCTATGCTACATCCTCGGTCAGCTGGGCTTCATCTCCTGGGTGCCGGAATACGCCAAAGGCCTGGGCATGAGTCTTGGCGACGCGGGTAAACTGGTGAGCGATTTCTGGATGTCGTACATGATCGGCATGTGGTCTTTCAGCTTCATCCTGCGCTTCTTCGACCTGCAGCGTATTCTGACCGTGCTGGCGGGCGTAGCGACGGTACTGATGTATCTGTTTATCAACGGTTCGCCGGAGCATATGCCATGGTTTATTCTGACCCTCGGCTTCTTCTCCAGCGCCATCTATACGTCGATCATCACCCTGGGTTCACAGCAAACCCGAGTGTCGTCGCCGAAGCTGGTGAACTTCATTCTGACCTGCGGCACCGTGGGTACTATGCTGACTTTCGTCGTGACCGGCCCTATCGTTGCCGCCAGCGGTCCGCTGGCAGCGCTGCATACCGCTAACGGCCTCTATGCCGTGGTGTTTGTGATGTGTCTGATCCTCGGCTTCGTCTCCCGCCACCGTCAGAACAACGCGGCAGCGGAATCGCACTAAGCCTCAGGCCCCTTTGTTCCGGCAAAGGGGCTATTTCGGGTAAAGAACAGCTCCTCCCCGCCCCGATCCATCTGAACCCAGGTTTGCGCCAGCTGCGTGGTGGCAATGACTCTCCCCTGGCGGATTGACCAACGCACCGGAACCTGACAACGCACGGCCTCAAACCCGTTTTCCGCGGGCAGAATCACCAGATTCGCCGTGTTCCCCGTCGCAATACCGTAATCGCTCAGGCCAAACGTGCGCGCGCTATTTTCCGTGACCAGCTTCAGTCCCTCGTTAATCTGCTGATAGCCCATCATCTGGCAAACGTGCAGACCCATGTGCAGCACCTGCAGCATATTGCCGGTCCCCAGCGGATACCAGGGGTCAAATACATCGTCATGGCCAAAGCAGACGTTAATGCCCGCCGCCATCAGCTCCTTCACGCGCGTGATACCGCGACGCTTCGGATAGTCGTCAAAGCGTCCCTGGAGGTGAATATTGACCAGCGGGTTAGCGACGAAGTTAATGCCGGAGAGCTTCAGCAAACGAAAAAGACGTGACGTATAGGCGCCATTGTAGGAGTGCATCGCGGTGGTATGGCTGGCGGTTACTTGCGGACCTATCCCCTCTTTTAACGCCAGGGCCGCCACGGTTTCAACGAACCGCGACTGTTCATCATCAATTTCATCGCAGTGGATATCCAGAGGCCGCTGATACTTTTTCGCCAGACGGAAAGCAATGTGCAGGGATTCCACGCCATATTCGCGCGTAAATTCAAAATGCGGAATCGCGCCCACCACGTCGGCACCCAGACGCAGCGCCTCTTCCAGCAGGCCCTCACCATTGGGGTAGGATAAAATGCCCTCCTGGGGGAAGGCGACAATCTGCAGCTCTACCCACGGCGCGACCTCCTGCTTTACCTCGAGCATGGCTTTGAGCGCGGTCAGCGTCGGATCGGAAACATCAACGTGGGTACGAACAAACTGGATGCCGTTGGCGATCTGCCACTTCAGCGTCTTCCACGCGCGGGCTTTAACGTCCTCATGGCTCAATAAAGCCTTACGCTCCGCCCAACGCTCAATCCCTTCAAACAGCGTCCCGGACTGGTTCCAGTTCGGCTCTCCGGCGGTTTGGGTCGTATCAAGGTGGATATGCGGCTCAATAAAAGGGGGGATGGCCAGTCCGCCGCGGGCGTTCAGCACTTCAAAATTCTCTTTGCGCGCCTCCCCCATAGGGGTGATATCCCCGAAGCGCCCCTTGTCTATCGCTATCTGCCATAACCCTTCGCGATCGGGCAGACGAACGTTCTCAATTAACCAAAGCGGCGCTGCTGTCATATCGATGACTCCCGTAATTGTTGCTGAAGTTTTACTCAACCCGCCGGGGGTATCCGTTGCTAATTTTGTACATAAAAAAAGCAAAAAGGAAAAGCCAGCGTTTTCCGTTACTTATAAAAATACTGACAAATCATAAACATACCACTTAAGTAGTAGGCAAAGGTGTAATTGATTTGCATCAATAAGTGTCGCGGCTGAATCGTTAAGGTAGGCGGTAATATAAAAGAAATCGAGGCAAAAATGAGCAAAGTCAGACTCGCTATCATTGGTAATGGTATGGTCGGCCACCGCTTTATTGAGGACCTTCTTGATAAATCCGACGCCAGCCTGTTCGATATTACCGTCTTCTGTGAAGAACCCCGTATCGCCTACGACCGCGTGCACCTCTCCTCCTACTTC
Organism: Klebsiella sp. CN_Kp113; assembly: GCF_040064585.1. Taxonomy (NCBI): domain Bacteria; kingdom Pseudomonadati; phylum Pseudomonadota; class Gammaproteobacteria; order Enterobacterales; family Enterobacteriaceae; genus Klebsiella; species Klebsiella sp. CN_Kp113. The sequence goes on from NZ_JBEAID010000016.1 coordinate 27,654, forward strand.
TCTCACCATACCGCCGAAGAACTCTCTTTGGTACGGGAAGGTTTCTACGAGAAGCACGGCGTTAAGGTGCTGGTCGGCGAACGCGCCATCACCATCAACCGCCAGGAGAAGGTTATCCACTCCAGCGCGGGGCGTACCGTTTTCTATGACAAGCTGATTATGGCGACCGGTTCCTATCCGTGGATCCCGCCGATTAAAGGTTCTGAAACCCAGGACTGCTTTGTTTATCGTACCATTGAAGACCTTAACGCGATTGAAGCCTGCGCCCGCCGCAGCAAACGCGGCGCGGTCGTCGGCGGCGGTTTGTTAGGCCTCGAAGCCGCGGGCGCGCTGAAAAATCTCGGCGTTGAGACCCACGTGATTGAATTCGCACCCATGCTGATGGCGGAACAGCTGGATCAGATGGGTGGCGAACAGCTACGTCGCAAGATTGAAAGCATGGGCGTGCGCGTGCACACCAGTAAAAACACCAAAGAGATCGTTCAGGAAGGTACCGAAGCGCGTAAAACCATGCGTTTTGCCGACGGCAGCGAGCTGGAAGTCGACTTTATCGTCTTCTCTACCGGTATCCGCCCGCGCGATAAGCTGGCCACCCAGTGCGGTCTGGAAGTCGCTCCGCGCGGCGGCATCGTGATTAACGACGCCTGCCAGACCTCTGACCCGGATATCTACGCCATCGGTGAATGCGCCAGCTGGAACAACCGCGTTTACGGCCTGGTCGCCCCGGGCTACAAAATGGCTCAGGTTACCGTTGACCATATCCTCCAGACCGAAAACGCCTTTGAAGGCGCGGATCTCAGCGCCAAGCTGAAGCTGCTGGGCGTTGACGTCGGCGGCATTGGCGACGCTCACGGTCGTACGCCGGGCGCGCGCAGCTACGTTTACCTCGACGAAAGCAAAGAGGTCTACAAACGCCTTATCGTCAGCCCTGACAACAAGACCCTGCTCGGCGCGGTGCTGGTGGGCGATACCAGCGATTACGGCAACCTGCTGCAGCTGGTGCTGAACGCCATAGAACTGCCGGAAAACCCCGACTCGCTGATCCTCCCAGCGCACGCGGGCAGCGGTAAGCCGTCCATCGGCGTCGATAAACTGCCGGACAGCGCGCAAATTTGCTCCTGCTTCGATGTCACCAAGGGCGCATTGATTGCCGCCATTAATAAAGGCTGCCACACGGTGGCGGCGCTGAAGGCGGAAACCAAAGCCGGTACCGGCTGCGGCGGCTGTATCCCGCTGGTGACTCAGGTGCTCAACGCCGAACTGGCGAAACAGGGCATCGAAGTTAACAATAACCTGTGCGAGCACTTTGCATACTCCCGTCAGGAACTGTTCCACCTCATCCGGGTGGAAGGCATCAAAACCTTTGAAGAGCTGCTGGCGAAACACGGTAAAGGCTACGGCTGTGAGGTTTGTAAACCGACCGTGGGCTCGCTGCTGGCTTCCTGCTGGAACGAATATATCCTCAAGCCGCAGCATACCCCGCTGCAGGATACCAACGACAACTTCCTGGCCAACATCCAGAAAGACGGCACCTACTCCGTTATCCCGCGCTCTGCGGGCGGCGAAATCACGCCGGAAGGACTGGTGGCCGTCGGCCGTATCGCCCGCGAATTTAATCTGTACACCAAGATCACCGGCTCTCAGCGTATCGGCCTGTTCGGCGCGCAAAAAGACGATCTACCGGAAATCTGGCGTCAGCTGATCGACGCGGGCTTCGAAACCGGTCACGCGTATGCCAAGGCGCTGCGGATGGCGAAAACCTGCGTAGGCAGCACCTGGTGCCGCTACGGCGTAGGCGACAGCGTGGGTTTCGGCGTCGAGCTGGAAAACCGCTACAAAGGCATTCGTACGCCGCATAAAATGAAGTTTGGCGTCTCCGGCTGTACCCGCGAATGTGCGGAAGCCCAGGGTAAAGACGTCGGCATCATCGCCACTGAGAAAGGCTGGAACCTTTACGTCTGCGGCAACGGCGGCATGAAGCCGCGCCACGCGGATCTGCTGGCAGCGGATCTTGACCGCGAAACGCTGATGAAATACCTCGACCGCTTCATGATGTTCTACATCCGTACCGCCGACAAACTGACCCGTACCGCGCCGTGGCTGGATAACCTGGAAGGCGGCATCGATTATCTGAAGTCGGTCATCATCGACGACAAGCTGGGCCTGAACGAACATCTGGAAGAAGAGATGGCCCGCCTGCGTGAAGCGGTAGTCTGCGAGTGGACGGAAACCGTTAACACCCCAGCGGCCCAGGTGCGCTTTAAACACTTCATCAACAGCGATAAGCGCGATCCGAACGTCCAGGTGGTCCCTGAGCGTGAACAGCATCGCCCGGCCGCGCCCTACGAACGTATCCCGGTAACTCTGGTGGAGGAAAACGCATGAGCCAGTGGAAAAACATCTGCAAACTCGATGACATCCTGCCGGAAACCGGCGTCTGCGCGCTGTTAGGCGACAAACAGGTGGCGATTTTCCGCCCCTATCACGGCGACCAGGTGTTTGCGATTAGCAATATCGACCCGTTCTTTGAATCCAGCGTCCTGTCTCGCGGCCTGATCGCCGAGCATCAGGGCGAACTGTGGGTGGCCAGTCCGCTGAAAAAGCAGCGCTTCCGCCTGCGCGACGGCCTGTGTATGGAAGATGAAAGCCATTCGGTGGCGCACTATGAAGCCCGAGTGAAAGACGGCGTCGTGCAGCTACGCGGTTAATCACTTTACGGGAGGCGCAACGCCTCCCTTTTTTTGCATTTTTTTCTTCAATTGATGGCACAACGTCATTTGTACTGCATCGCGAAGGCAGCTAACCAAGAGCCAGCGCAAGGGATGAGGTGCTAAAGGAACTCCTATGTTTACGGACACAATAAACAAGTGCGCGGCCAACGCCGGGCGCATTGCGCGCCTCTCGGCCAATCATCCACTCAGCTTCTGGGTAAGCGCCATGATGGCGGGTGCCTACGTCGGCCTCGGCATCATCCTTATATTCACCCTCGGCAACCTGCTCGACCCTGCCGTTCGCCCGCTGGTGATGGGCGCCACCTTTGGCATTGCGTTAACGCTGGTGATTATCGCCGGCTCTGAATTGTTCACCGGCCACACTATGTTCCTGACCCTGGGCGTGAAGGCGGGGACCATCAGCCAGGGGCAGATGTGGGCGATTCTGCCGCAAACCTGGATGGGTAACCTTGCGGGTTCCGTTTTCGTGGCGCTGCTGTATAGCTGGGGCGGCGGCAGCCTGCTGCCGGTCGATACCAGCCTCGTCCACACCGTCGCGCTGGCAAAAACCAGCCAATCCGCGATGGCGCTCTTTTTCAAAGGCGCACTGTGTAACTGGCTGGTGTGTCTGGCGATCTGGATGGCAATCCGTACCGAAGGCGCGGCAAAATTTATTGCTATCTGGTGGTGTCTGCTGGCGTTTATCGCGTCCGGCTATGAGCACTCCGTCGCGAATATGACGCTGTTCGCCCTCTCCTGGTTTGGCCATCATAGCGATGCCTACACGCTTGCGGGAATCGGTCACAATCTGTTATGGGTAACACTCGGCAATACTTTGTCCGGTGTCGTATTTATGGGATTGGGTTATTGGTATGCTACGCCGCAATCGGAGCGCCCCGCCCCGGAAAAAACTAACGAGACTAAGAGTCTGGCTCAGTAGACGTAATCGGTGCAGGCAGGTTGAACATTGCCCAGGTTCAACCTGATAAATAAGATAGCCTGATAGCCAGATTCTAAGGCTGCTGCCAATAATTAAGAGGGAATGTCGTGGACCATTTGCCTATATTTTGCCAATTACGCGATCGCGACTGCCTGTTAGTCGGCGGCGGCGATGTGGCTGAACGTAAAGCTCGCCTGTTACTGGACGCTGGCGCCAGATTAACGGTCAATGCCCTGGATTTTGTGCCGCAATTCCAGGTATGGGCCGATGCAAACATGCTGACCCTGGTTCAGGGCGAGTTTAATCCTGCTCTGCTGGATAACTGCTGGCTGGCCATTGCCGCAACCGACAACGAAGCGGTTAATCAACGAGTCAGCGCGTCAGCGGAAGAAAGGCGAATATTTTGTAACGTGGTCGACGCCCCTCAGCAGGCCAGCTTTATTATGCCGTCGATTATCGACCGCTCGCCGCTGATGGTGGCCGTCTCATCCGGCGGCACCTCGCCGGTTCTGGCGCGCCTGCTGCGCGAAAAGCTGGAATCAGTTTTACCGCTGCATTTAGGCCAGCTGGCCCACTACGCAGGTCAGCTGCGCTCAAGAGTAAAGAAACAGTTTGCCACCGTCGGCGAGCGCCGACGCTTTTGGGAGAAACTGTTTGTTAACGACAGGCTGGCGCAGTCGCTGGCCAACGAGGACCGCCAGGCCGTCGCTGACGCCACGGAGCAGTTGCTGACCGAGCCGCTGGATCATCGCGGTGAAGTGGTACTGGTGGGCGCCGGCCCCGGCGACGCCGGACTGCTGACCCTCAAAGGCCTGCAGCAAATACAGCAGGCCGATGTCGTGGTTTATGACCGCCTGGTCTCCGACGATATCATGAATCTGGTGCGCCGCGATGCCGACCGGGTCTTCGTGGGTAAACGCTCGGGCTACCACTGCGTACCGCAGGAAGAGATTAACCAGATTCTGCTGCGCGAAGCCCAGGGGGGGAAACGCGTTGTACGACTGAAAGGCGGCGATCCGTTTATCTTTGGCCGCGGCGGCGAAGAGCTGGAAACCTTGTGCCATGCCGGTATTCCGTTCTCCGTTGTACCGGGAATTACCGCGGCCTCAGGCTGTTCCGCCTACTCGGGCATTCCCCTGACCCACCGGGATTTTGCCCAGGGCGTGCGCCTGGTCACCGGCCACCTTAAGACCGGCGGCGAGCTGGACTGGGAAAACCTGGCGGTTGAAAAGCAAACCCTGGTGTTTTATATGGGCCTGAACCAGGCCCCGGCGATCCGGGAAAAACTGATTGCCCACGGCATGGCGGCGGATATGCCCGCAGCCATCGTTGAAAACGGAACGGCGATAACGCAGAAGGTTGTCACCGGCACATTAGAACAATTGGATATTCTGGCCCAGCAAATGGCCAGCCCGGCGCTGATTATTGTCGGCCGCGTGGTCGGCCTGCGCGATAAGCTAAACTGGTTCTCCAACCATTAATGACGCTGATGTAGCTCAAAACCGCTCACAAATTAAAAAGCCGGATGCATTGCACCCGGCTTTTTATTGCGCTGAGACCAGCAAATTGCTCAGGGCTTAGCGACGAAACCAATCGCTTCGTAAACCGCTTTCAGGGTAATGGAAGCGCGAGCGCTGGCTTTCTCTGCACCCTCTTTCATGACCTGATTGAGGAATGCTTCATCACCGCGGAATCGGTGATAGCGCTCCTGCAGTTCGGTCAGCATGCCGGAAACGGCTTCAGCCACTTCGCCCTTCAGGTGACCGTACATTTTGCCTTCAAAATGCTGCTCCAGCTCTGGAATGCTCTGACCGGTAACGGCAGAGAGGATATCCAGCAGGTTGGAGACGCCCGCTTTGTTCTGGATGTCGTAGCGAACAACCGGCGGCTCGTCGGAGTCGGTGACCGCGCGTTTGATCTTCTTCACCACAGATTTCGGGTCTTCCAGCAGGCCGATAACGTTGTTGCGGTTATCATCTGACTTGGACATCTTTTTGGTCGGCTCCAGCAGCGACATCACGCGCGCGCCGGATTTTGGAATAAACGGTTCCGGCACTTTAAACACGTCGCCGTAGATAGCGTTGAAACGCTGGGCGACATCGCGACTCAGCTCCAGGTGCTGTTTCTGGTCTTCGCCAACCGGGACCAGGTTAGTCTGATACAGCAGAATGTCGGCAGCCATCAGTACCGGATAGTCAAACAGACCGGCGTTAATGTTTTCCGCATAGCGCGATGACTTGTCTTTAAACTGGGTCATACGGCTCAGTTCGCCGAAATAGGTGTAGCAGTTCAGCGCCCAGCCGAGCTGCGCGTGCTCCGGCACGTGGGACTGAACGAAGATGGTGCTTTTTTGCGGGTCGATACCGCACGCCAGATACAGCGCCAGGGTGTCCAGCGTGGCCTTACGCAGCTGCTGCGGGTCCTGACGAACGGTAATCGCGTGCTGGTCAACGATGCAGTAAATGCAGTGGTAATCGTCCTGCATGTTTACCCACTGACGCAGCGCACCCATATAGTTGCCAATGGTCAATTCACCGGAGGGCTGTGCGCCACTAAAAACGATGGGCTTAGTCATTTTTTATTCCTGAGTTTCACTGTACGGTAGCCCGAAAGCGGGCAAGAGTTCATTAAATTGGTCAAAGATATAATCCGGCTCGCTCAGCGAAATCGGCTCGCCGTAGTTGTAGCCGTAGGTCAGGCCGATCGAGCTGCAGCCCGCGGCCTTCGCGGCCTGAATATCGTTGCGCGAGTCGCCAACGAACAGCAGATCCGCGGGTGCCAGCCCCAGTTTCTCCGCGACCAGAAGCAGCGGTTCCGGATGAGGTTTTTTGTTTTTTACATCATCGCCGCCGATAACAACGGTAAAATATTTCGCGATATCCAGCGACGCCAGAATCGGCGCGACAAACGGCGTCGGTTTATTGGTTACCAGCGCCAGCGGCAGACCCTTTGCGTGCAGCGCGCCCAGCGTATCGGCAACGGCGGGAAACAAAAAGCTCCCCTCTTCCGCCACTTCGCCATAGTAGCGGTCGAACAGCTTGCGCAAAATGGCCTGCTGTTCAGCCTGCGGGATATCGTCATGATCGACGGAAGGTTTACCCTGCGCCGCTCTCAGCGCCGCGCGCTCCTGACGGGCCCAGGTCAGAGCCCGCTGGATCAGAACGTCAGCGCCGTTGCCAATCCAGGTCACGACGCGCTCTTCGCCCGCCATCGGCAGTTCCAGCGCATACAGGGCGTTATCAACGGCAGCAGTCAATCCCGGCGCGCTGTCTACCAGCGTCCCGTCGAGATCGAACGCCACGCCGCGAATATTTTGTAACTTATCCATGGCTAACCTTTGCTAATTCGCTACGCATTTGATCGACCACTTTTTTGTAGTCAGGCTGATCGAAAATGGCCGATCCGGCAACAAACATATCCGCACCGGCTGCGGCAATCTCAGCGATATTGCTGACTTTTACGCCGCCGTCGACTTCCAGACGGATGTCGTAGCCGGATTCATCAATGCGACGACGAACTTCACGCAGTTTTTCCAGGGTGTGCGGAATAAAAGACTGACCGCCAAAGCCTGGGTTGACGGACATCAGCAGGATGACATCCAGCTTATCCATCACGTAGTCGAGGTAGCTCAGGGAAGTGGCCGGGTTAAACACCAGACCGGCTTTACAGCCGTGCTCTTTGATAAGCTGCAGCGTGCGGTCAACATGTTCAGAAGCTTCCGGATGGAAAGTAATGATGCTGGCGCCCGCGGCGGCAAAATCAGGAACGATGCGGTCAACGGGCTTGACCATCAAATGCACATCAATCGGCGCGGTGATACCGTAATTTCGCAGTGATTTAAGCACCATCGGACCAATGGTCAGATTCGGCACGTAGTGGTTGTCCATCACGTCAAAGTGCACAACATCCGCACCCGCAGCCAACGCATTGGCGGTATCCTCGCCCAGACGGGCAAAATCAGCCGACAGAATCGAAGGGGCAATCAAATACTGCTTCATCCGCATCTCCTTGAAATTTATTTGGTCTTGGGCGGACGGTACAGAGCCAGAAGCTCGTCCACCTTCTTACGTGTACCACCGTTGCTGCTGATGCTGCGTCGAACCTTCACAATATGCGTCTCAGCGGCGTTTTTGTACCACTCCTCAGTGAGCGGCGTGCGATGGTTTGAAATCAGCACTGGAATGCGCTTTTTCATCAGCGATTCCGCCTTTTTAGCCAGCAGCTCCTGCTGCTCCTGGCTAAAGCTATTCGTATGATAAGCCGTAAAATTCGCCGTTGATGACAGCGGCGCATAGGGCGGATCGCAGTAAACAACGGAGCGGTTATCTGCCCGCTTCATGCACTCTTCATAAGATTCACAATGAAACTCTGCATGCTGCGCCTTCTCCGCGAAATGATACAGCTCAGCTTCGGGAAAATAGGGCTTCTTATAGCGACCAAACGGCACGTTAAACTCACCGCGCAGATTGTAGCGACACAGGCCATTGTAGCCATGACGATTCAGATACAGGAACAGCACCGCGCGACGCAGCGGCTCCTGACTCTGGTTGAACTCATCACGGAACCGATAATACTGCTCTGCGACGTTGTTCTCTGGCGTAAACATCTCACGCGCCGCCGTAACATAGTCATCGGTACGCAGCTTGACGATGTTATACAGACTAATCAAATCACTATTGATATCAGCGAGGATATAACGAGAAAAGTCGGTATTCAGAAATACCGACCCGGCGCCCACAAAAGGCTCAATCAAGCAGTCGCCCTGCGGCAAATGCTTCTTAATATCGTCAAGCAGGGGGTATTTACCCCCTGCCCATTTCAGAAAAGCGCGATTCTTTTTCATGCTGCCTAACTAATTACACATTCTCCGGCTGTGGAGAAAGCTCCGACAGCATCCTGCGCTTCAGACTACACTGCGGCATTATTTCAGGTCAGACTGAACCTGATGCAGCGGTTTTGCCCACGGATTTTTTGCCTGTACATCTGCTGGCAGCGTAGCAACAGCACGTTTCGCTTCATCTTTCGAAGCGTAGATGCCGCTCACCAGGACATACCAGGGCTGACCGTTACGCGTAGTCTCATAGACAACATATTTTTCCAGCTTCTCTTTCTTCGCCCAACTGTTGAGGTTGTTGTAGTTAGAAGAGCTGCTGAGCTGCAGCGTGTAGTGACCGGACGGCGCAGATTTCATCGAACTGACGTCACCCGCACTTTTACCCGCAGCGGCCGTAGCAGCCGGAGCGGCAGCGGCAGTTGCTGCTGGCGCAGTGGTCGCGGTCGCAGCAGGCGCGGTAGTCGCGGCTGGTTTGGCCTGGGCAGTTGCGGCAGGCTTAGTCGGCTGCGCGGCTGCCGGCGTCGTGGTCGCGACGTTTTCGACACGCTTAGGCTGGACCGCTGCCGGCTTCGGCTGGGTCGGCGCTTTCGCCGTGGCCTGCGGTTTCGGTTCGATAACCGTATGCTTACGCTCCGCCGGGCGCGGTGTCGCCGCCGTCTGACGCTCTGTCGTCGCCTGGCGCGGGGCCGCGGTGCCATTGCGCACTGGCGCAACGGTGGCTGGTTCAGTTGGCAGAGTAGAATTCGCGACCGCGCTATCAATCTGACCCTGCTGCTGGGTCAGCGCATTGTTCAGATCGCCCTGAACCTCAACGCGCTGCTGGCCTTGGGGTTCAGCCGTCGCCTGACCTTGAGTCGGGTTAGACGCGATAGGCGGCAGAGAAACATCCTGCGGCTGCGCGTTGTTTGCCGCTGATGAATCCTGAGCAGCAGGCTGGGTATTATTATTGTCCTGCTCGCCGGACAGGTTGATGCTCTTCTCGCCGGAAGCCGTTTGCTCGCTGGATGAGGATGGTGATTTCAGCGCGGAACCCACGCCAACGATCAGCAGCAGCAGAACGAGGATCCCCACGCCCATCATGATGTACTGACGGGAAGCCGGTTTCGCAGGCGCCTTCTTACGCTTACGAGGACGACGCTCAACCTGACGCTCTTCGTCATCGTCTTCGTCAGACTCTACTTCTTCTTCGTACTCTTCATACTGTTCTTCATCGCGCTCACGGCGTGCTTTGCTGCCGCGCGTCGGGCGACCATCGTCAGCATCATCAAGTTCGACATCATCAAAATTGATTTGCGGATCGGCATCACGCTCTGAAGACTGACGAGAACGACCAGTACGACGATCGCTGCGATCGGCTTTCATATCGTCTTCTGGTTTTAATTCATCCATTTAACACCCCACTAAAAGGCTTATGCTCACGACTATTGCACGTCACCCGAAATGATAACGCCGCGCGAACGCGGCCAGACCTTCTTATTGTTGCGCCTGCTGAGTATCAGCAATCGCGCCAAGAACAACATCATGCGGGACTCCGCCGCGTATCTCGCTCTTCCCTATCGCGAGGGGTAGCACCAGCCGCATCTCGCCCGCCAGCACCTTTTTATCACGCATCATATGGGGCAAATACGCCTCTGCTGCCATCTCCTGCGGGCCACTTACCGGCAAGCCAGCACGCTGCAGCAGATGAATAATGCGCTGCGTATCCTGCGGATTAAACCGCCCCAGACGTTCGGATGCACGCGCCGCCATCACCATACCGGCAGCGACCGCTTCACCATGTAACCAGTTACCGTAGCCCATCTCAGCTTCGATAGCATGACCAAAAGTATGGCCAAGATTGAGTAAAGCACGTAACCCGGTTTCGCGCTCGTCGGCGGCGACAACTTCAGCTTTCAGCTCACAGCAGCGACGGATACAGTACGCCATCGCTTTTTCATCCAGCGCCAGCAATGCATCAATATTATTTTCCAGCCAGTCGAAGAATTCGCCGTCAAGAATAACGCCGTACTTGATCACTTCAGCCAGGCCGGAAGAGAGCTCACGCTTCGGCAGCGTTTTGAGACAGTTAAGATCGACAACAACAGAAACCGGCTGCCAGAAGGCGCCAATCATGTTTTTGCCGAGAGGATGGTTGACGGCCGTTTTGCCGCCGACCGAAGAATCCACCTGCGACAGCAGAGTGGTAGGAACCTGAATAAAGCGCACGCCACGCTGGTAGCTGGCCGCTGCAAATCCCGTTAAATCACCAATCACCCCACCGCCGAGCGCCACTAACGTCGTGTCGCGGCCGTGTGGTTTTTGCAATAGCGCGGTAAAAACGGTATCCATCACCGCCAGGCTTTTAAACTGCTCGCCGTCGGGAAGAATCACGCTATCGACTTTTACGCCCGCTTGCTCAAGTACGGAGCGTACGGTATCCAGATAAAGCGGCGCCAGCGTTTCATTGGTGACCAGCATGACCTGGTCGCCTGATTTCAGTGGCAGGAAGGAAGCTGGATCGTTAAACAAACCAGCCGCGATGGTAATCGGGTAACTACGTTCCCCGAGGGTTACAGTAAGCCTCTCCATAACGCGACGTCCACCTCAGTTGCTTTTACTCTGACGCACTTTATTAAGCCAGAATCAGTTGCTTTCCAGCATATGAATAATCTGGTTTGCTACCACTTTCGCGCTTTGATCGTCAGTGCGGATAGTGACATCTGCAATCTCTTCGTACAGCGGATTGCGTTCATCCGCCAGCGCTTCCAGTACTTCGCGAGGCGGAGCATCAACCTGCAGCAAAGGACGCTTTTTATCGCGCTGCGTACGGGCAAGCTGCTTTTCGATAGTTGTTTCCAGGTAGACCACCACGCCGCGGGCGGAGAGACGGTTACGCGTTTCACGGGATTTTACAGAGCCACCGCCGGTTGCCAGCACGATTCCCTGTTTTTCCGTCAACTCATTGATGATTTTTTCTTCACGGTCGCGGAAGCCGTCTTCGCCTTCTACATCAAAGACCCAACCCACATCTGCGCCAGTGCGTTTCTCAATTTCTTGATCGGAATCGTAAAATTCCATGTTGAGCTGTTGGGCTAACTGGCGCCCAATAGTGCTTTTGCCGGCACCCATAGGCCCAACCAGAAAGATATTGCGTTTCTCTGCCATTTTTTCGGTACTACTAAGACTATTCGTTAATGGTAAACCCGCTTCGCAGACACCCAGCGCAGCAGGACATGAACTGAAACCTCATATGCAATTAGAGCGAGAGTCAGACTAAAAATTATCTCAATACTCCGGCTGGTTTGGCAACAGAATAAATCACCGGACAAGAAAGGGAGGATTGATGTCGTACCCGACTCTCAAATCGGTACCCCTTGTATGCTAAATCCGTCCTCACGTCAAACACCTGAAACGTGTTTAGCATGAAAAACCCGCTTAATGCACTGCCAGAATACGTGGAGTGATGAAGACAACCAGTTCACGTCGTTCGTTATCCTTACCGTCACGGCGAAATAACTGACCAAGCCAGGGGATGTCGCTAAGGAGAGGAATACCATCGCGAGACGTTTTATTTTTCTGCGCAAAGATCCCGCCTAACGCCAGGGTCTCGCCGCTTTTCATTTCAACCTGCGTTTCTATTTCTTGTTTATCGATAGCCAGCGCTTCACCATTTTCCTGTTTGAGCACCTGGCCCGGCGTATTTTCGCTAATCCTGAGTTTTAAACGCACGCGATCGTGATGCAGCACCGTCGGCGTCACCTCCATCCCCAGCACCGCCTCTTTAAACTCAACGGAGGTCGCCCCGCTTTCGCCGCTGGAGACCTGATAAGGTATCTCGCTGCCCTGCTTAATGCTGGCGGGCTGCATATGGGAAGCCAACAGCCGAGGGCTGGCGATAATGTCCACCTGCTGCTTCTGCTCAAGCGCGGAAAGTTCCAGCTCCAGAAGCCGCCCGCTGATACGGCCGATGTTAAACCCGGCCCTCGTGCTGGCATCCCCTACCGCCAGGTTGCTGCTCAAGGTGGTTAATTTACCGGAGCCCGGCGGGCTGCTGGCGTCGGCCAGGCTCCACTTAACGCCTAGTTCGCGCAGGCTGGTTTCGCTTATTGAGACGATGTGCGCCGCCAGCTCAACCTGGCCGACGGGCACATCCATTTCCTGGGCCCACGCTTTTAACGCCGGGAGGTGCGGGGCATCATCACGAATCAACAGGCGGTTGGTTCGCTTATCGACCATCATATGCCCGCGAGCGCTGAGCAGTTTTTCACCCGCCTTCGCTAAATCTTCTGCATCCGCATAATGCAAGGTCACGCTATGCCCCTGCAAAGGAAGATTCTGCAGGCGCTTTGCTTTTTCCGCTTCCAGCTGCAGCCGCTGCGCCTTTTGCCACGCCTGAGTGTGCACGTACAGGACCGAACCTTGCTGAGTCAGGGCCAGACCGGCGCTGTCGATAACCGAGCGCAGCGCCTGTAACCAGGGCACCTCCTTCAGATGAAGAGATACCGTACCGCTGACGTCAGGAGCCACCACGAGATTTTTTTGCTTCAGCTCCGCCAGCGTTTGCAGTACCTGAGACACCGGCGCATCATCGACGACCAGCGACACGGGAAGATCCTTTTTGGCCGCGACGACCATCAGCGGCAGGAGCAGAAACAGCAGGCTTGTCCATCGCATTATTCTTTATTCCCTTTCGCAGCCAGACCCACTGTGCGGGTTCACACCCAGGACCGGTTGATATTGTCATTTTCTCTGGCGTCAGGCGCGTCACCCGCCAGCCCGTGGGCAAAATCGCCTCCGCCCTCACGCGACGCCATTTCCCGGCGCTATCCTGCACGATACCCATAAGCGCCAGCGAATCGCCGATAGCACCGCCGTAGCGCCACTGGCTAAGCTGCGCCGTCCGGCAGCGGTCCACCGGGGGCTGAAACGGATCGCGCTCTTCAGCCAGCAGCGGGAGCGGGAACAGCAGCCAACACCACCATTTAAGGCGCATCTTCCGCCTCCAGATGCAGGGTCAACCGTAACGCCTGCTTTTCCGGCTGCAGGGAGAAAGCCGTAGCGCGCATCCCGCAGCGAGCCAGCCAGGAAAAGAGCGCGGGCACCGCTTGCCAGTCAACAGCCAGCTGCATCTCGCCTGCGGAGCCCCCTGGCCGCCAGGCGATAAGCGTCGCCCCGGCAATCGGAAGATCAATAGGCGTAAAAACCTGGGTCGCGTCTTCCTCCATGCCGGCGGTCTGTAAAGCGCTACGCAGCGGCAGCAGTTTTCGCCACTGCGCCTGTACCTGCGGCGAGCGCCCCGCCGACGTTTCTGCCTGGAGAGGCAGCAGTAGCCAGAACCCGATTACGGCGATGAGGACCAGAGCGACGGATATCATGAACAGATATTTGCGCCCCGTCAGCCAACGTTCAACGTCCCACTGCATTGTCGTCCTCTTCGGCCATGGAAAAGTGAAATAACCAGCGCCCTTCGCTGTCGCGGTGCGTTTCTCCCGCCTTTGGCGGACGCAAGCCGGCAACGCTCCCCAGCGCCTTTTCAAGCTCAGCCAGCCCCTTTAGATGCAACGTGAGTCCGCTCAGTACCAGGGTATTCTGTCGGTATTCCAGCAGCGTTAACCAGGCGTGCTCCGGCATACGCGACGCTATCGCCTGTAACGTTGGCTGCCAGGCGGCGGTTCTCTCGCGCCGCAGATAGCGCAGGCGCCGTTGTTCCTGCTGCTGCAGGCGCTGGCGCATGGCGCGTTCACGCTGCTGTAATGCGCTATAAAGCAGGTCGTCAGCGCTTATCCTCGCCGTTTCAAGCGAGTGGCTGGCCCGTTTGTTGAGCCGTGAGGCGAGGATCGCCACAAGCAGAATAAGTAGCAAACCCACAATCAGCAGTCCTGCCATCCGCAGACGTTGCCGTCGACGCGTTTCGCGCCAGGGAAGGAAGTTAACGATGTGGCTCATGGCTGACCCGCTCCCAGCGCCAGGCCGAGGGCAACGGTAAAGCTATCGCCACGGGCCGGGAGCGGGGGCTGCAGGCGATGAATGACGCTCCATGCGTCAAAATTCTGCCCGTCGAGCGAGGCAGAGTTGCAAAGGCGAAACTCTCCGGCGTTCACCCGGGAAACCAGGCCGGGAAAAGAGGGTACGTCGCTGCATGGACAGCATCCCCAGCTATCGGCGGTCGCCCAAAGCCAGCTCGCTTCGTCACGCCACGCCAGCCCCTGAACCTCGACGGGCAGCCAGGGGAAAAAGGCGCCAAGCGCGCTGGCGTCCGGCACAATTCCGACCACCTTCAGCTTAAGGCGGCTTGCCAGCTGGCCGAGGACGTTAATATCCAGGCGCTGCGCGGCGGTGACCCGCCAGCCATCGGCCGCTCTGGCGTCCACATAATCGACGCAGAGCGATGACGCGGGCATTTCCAGCTGCTGCGCCATCGCGCTGGCGATCCAGGTCGCCTGCTCGCTTTCTCGTAATGAAATCTGCGGGCGCGGAAGCTGCTTTTGCAGCGTTCGCGCCGCCGGGAAGGCAATACACGCCTGATGCTGCAAAGGCAGCTCCCGCCGCCAGGGCTGCAGCTGGCGGGCCAGCGACTCAACGTCCACCACGATGCCCTGCCGCACGGTGCCGGGCATCAGCGGAATACTCCACCAGCGACGTAGCGCCCAGCGTGAACGCTCGAGTAATAACGCGACGATAGCAATATGGTCCTGCTGAATATGCATTCCTATGCGCCAGTTTCTAAAAGCCATGCCTACGATCTCCTTATCCGCCGATATGCTTCGCTATATCAATGCTCCAGGCTTGCCTTTATACTACTGCGCGTTTGTTTATAAACTGCCCAATGAAAACTAAATGAGAAATCTCCGGTGAAGTTCGTAAAGTATCTTTTTATCCTTGCAGTCTGTTGCGTACTGCTGGGAGCAGGCTCGATTTTTGGTCTCTATAAATATATAGAGCCGCAGCTCCCCGACGTCGCAACCCTGAAGGATGTGCGCCTGCAGATCCCGATGCAGGTCTATAGCGCGGATGGCGAGCTGATTGCGCAATATGGCGAAAAACGCCGTATTCCCGTCACGCTGCAGCAAATGCCGCCTGAGCTGATAAAAGCGTTTATCGCCACCGAAGATAGCCGTTTTTATGAGCATCATGGCGTTGACCCGGTCGGAATTTTCCGCGCGGCCAGCGTCGCGATGTTCTCCGGCCACGCCTCGCAGGGCGCCAGTACGATTACTCAGCAGCTGGCGCGCAACTTCTTCCTGAGCCCTGAGAAGACGCTGATGCGTAAGGTGAAAGAAGCCTTCCTCGCGATCCGCATCGAGCAGTTGCTCAATAAAGATGAAATCCTTGAGCTGTACCTGAACAAAATCTATCTTGGCTACCGCGCCTACGGCGTCGGCGCGGCCGCGCAGGTCTATTTTGGGAAATCCGTCGACCAGCTTACGCTGAGCGAAATGGCGGTCATTGCGGGCCTGCCTAAAGCGCCGTCGACGTTTAACCCGCTCTACTCCATGGATCGCGCAACCGCCCGCCGCAACGTTGTTCTCTCACGGATGCTGAGCGAAGGCTACATCACGCAGTCGCAGTACGATCAAGCGCGTAGCCAGACGATTGACGCCAGCTACCATACGCCGGAAATCGCCTTCTCCTCCCCGTATCTTAGCGAAATGGTGCGTCAGGAAATGGTCAGCCGCTACGGCGAGCAGGCTTATGAAGACGGTTATCGCGTCTACACCACCATTACCCGTAAAAATCAGCAGGCAGCCCAGCAGGCGGTGCGGAATAACGTGCTGGATTACGACATGCGCCACGGCTATCGCGGCCCGGAAAAGGTGCTGTGGAAGGTGGGCGAAACGCCGTGGGATAACCAGAAAATCCTCGATACCCTGAAAAAAACCCCGAGTACCGGACCGCTCTCTCCGGCGGTAGTCACTTCGGCAAGCCCGCAGGAAGCCGTCGCACTCATGAGCAACGGCACCTCGGTGTCGCTGAATATGGAAGGCGTCCGCTGGGCGCGTCGGTTTATCTCTGATACCCAACAGGGCGCCACGCCGCGTAAAGTGAACGATGTGGTACAGGCCGGGCAGCAGGTGTGGGTCCGCCAGGTGGGTAGCAGCTGGTGGCTATCGCAGGTGCCTGATGTCAACTCGGCGCTGGTATCGATCAACCCGCAAAACGGGGCGATCATTGCGCTGGTCGGCGGCTTCGATTTCAACCAGAGCAAGTTCAACCGCGCGACTCAGGCGCTGCGCCAGGTCGGTTCTAACATTAAGCCGTTCCTCTACACAGCGGCAATGGATAAAGGCTTAACGCTGGCGAGCATGCTCAACGATGTGCCGATTTCCCGCTGGGATGCCGGCTCCGGCTCCGACTGGCGGCCAAAAAACTCCCCGCCGCAGTATGCGGGCCCTATCCGCCTGCGTCAGGGGCTGGGTCAATCAAAGAACGTTGTCATGGTTCGCGCGATGCGCGCCATGGGCGTGGACTACGCGGCTGAGTATCTCCAGCGCTTCGGCTTCCCGGCGCAGAACATCGTGCGGACAGAATCGCTGGCGCTGGGCTCCGCGTCTTTCACCCCGCTTCAGGTTGCTCGCGGCTATTCGGTGATGGCTAACGGCGGTTTCCTGGTCAGCCCTTATTTCATCAGCAAAATCGAGAACGATCAGGGCGGCGTCATTTTTGAAGAGCGGCCAAAAATTGCCTGCCCGCAGTGCAATATTCCGGTGATTTATGGCGATACGCCGAAGTCCGATGTGCTCGAGAACAAAGACGTTGAGGACGTAGCGACCTCTCAGGACCCGCAAAACCCTGGCGTTCCTCCGCAGCCGCAGCTGGCGCAGGCGAACCAGTCGCTGGTGGCGCAAAGTGGCGCACCGGAGTATGCGCCGCACGTGATCAACACCCCGCTGGCGTTCCTGATTAAAAGCGCCCTGAACACTAATATCTTCGGCGAACCGGGCTGGATGGGCACCGGCTGGCGAGCGGGACGCGATCTGCAGCGTCACGATATCGGCGGCAAAACCGGGACCACCAACAGTTCAAAAGATGCGTGGTTCTCGGGCTACGGCCCTGGCGTGGTGACGTCGGTATGGATTGGCTTCGATGACCACCGTCGCGACCTTGGCCGCACCACCGCCTCCGGGGCAATCAAAGATCAGATATCGGGCTATGAAGGCGGCGCCAAAAGCGCTCAGCCGGCCTGGGATGACTTTATGAAAAACGTGCTGCAAGGCGTACCGGAAGAACCGCTTACGCCGCCGCCGGGTATTATTACGGTCAACATTGACCGCAGTACCGGTCAGTTGGCCAGCGGCGGTAACAGCCGCGCTGAGTACTTTATTGAGGGCACTCAGCCTACCCAGCAGGCGGTTCATGAAGTCGGCACCACCATTACCGATGGCGGGGGGGAAACCCACGAACTGTTCTGACAAAAAAAGCGCCTGCGGGCGCTTTTTTTTGGCTGACGGAAAACCGGTTGTAGATATCGTGCCACGGCTGGCGCCTTTACCACGACCTACCGCAACGGCTCCGTGGGGCCCGCCGCGGGGCATTTTTCGTTATCCGGGAGTGACGCTACAGCCGCCCCTGAGCCTGCAGCCATTCGCGCAGCAGGAACAGCGCGCTAACGTTACGCGCTTCGTTAAAGTCTTCTTCATCAAGCAGCGTCATCAGCTGCGACAGCGGCCAGCGAACCTGGGGCAGCGGCTCGGGCTCGTCGCCGGGCAGCGATTCCGGATAAAGATCTTCCGCCACCAGAATGTTCATCTTGCTGGAGAAGTAGGAGGGGGCCATGCTCAGCTTTTTCAAAAACGTCAGTTTTTGCGCGCCAAAGCCGACCTCTTCTTTTAGCTCGCGGTTGGCGGCCTCCAGTACGCTTTCACCCGGATCGATCAGGCCTTTTGAGAAGCCCAGCTCATAGGATTCCGTACCGACAGCGTATTCGCGAATCAAGATTATATGGTCATCGACAATCGGCACAATCATCACGGCTTCACGGGTAGAAGGCCGCATCCGTTCATACACTCGGCGCACGCCGTTGCTGAACTCGAGGTCCACGCTTTCAACATTAAAAAGGCGCGAACGCGCGACTGTTTCAACGTTGAGAATAGTGGGTTTTTGTAATGATTTGCTCATTGTCATCGGTCTATGCTGTGATTACAGCGGCCATTGTGCGATACGCAGCACGGTTTCGGCAATCCTAATCGCTACTAATTTACATAGTTGCAACTTTCCCGTCCCGAGCCCGATTATCACAATGACTAAAAAGTCAATAGGTTGAATAGTATTTGAGAATATACTGATTCCTGGATTTTAACGTTTTTGATAAGGTTGTATGCTGCTGCTTTGCATAAGAGATGTTCCCGCTTTAACAGAGTGCCGATTGCGACGGCTGTTTTACCTCCATTGATGAATGGCAACCGACGATACCAGTAAGAAAAGAATAACTATGATGGGATGGGCATGGGCACCTTTCTGATATTTTTGATAGCTCTGCTAATCTGCGCATTGCTTATCGGGTGGTGGTATCGCACGCATGCAAGACGTCGTCGCCTGCCGCTGCTGCAGGCCTTTAGCGATGCCGCGACGCGCAAGCTTTCCGATGAAGAGCGCAGCGCCGTAGAAAAATACCTCGACCGTCTCAGCCGCAACCAGCAGCTGCCGGCATCAGGCGCCAGCAGCGCGCCGGTAAACCTGACCCTGAACGAACAGAGCGGCACCGTTTATAGCGTCACCCGAGCCATCACTCGTTACGGCATCACCACCGACGACCTCAACAAATGGCGCTACTTCCTTGATTCCGTGGAAATTCATCTTCCCCCCTTCTGGGAACAACACATCAATGATGAAAACAGCGTCGAATTAATCTCCACCGATAGCCTGCCGCTGGTGATTGCTCTCAACGGGCAAACTCTCAGCGACTACCCGCACGAGTCCAGAGGGTTGGCGCTTGAAAAATCCTCCGTGCCTCAGGCTTCCATCCGCGGAGAAGAGAGCGAACAAATTGAGCTGCTGAACATCCGCCCGGAAACCCCTGAAGAGTACGCGCTCAGCCGCCCTGACGGTCTGCGCGAAGCCATCCTGGTGGTCACCGCTTTCCTGCTGTTTTATTGCAGCCTGATGACTCCCAACGTTTTTTCCCCCTGGCTACTGGGCGGCGGGTTGCTTCTCCTGCTTGCGGGCATATGGGGTATTTACGCCCCCCCACGTAAAACATCGCTGCGGGAAATTCACTGCCTGCGCGGCATGCCTAAACGCTGGGGGCTGTTTGGTGAAAACGACCAGGAACATATCAATAATATTTCCCTCGGTATTATCGATCTTATCTACCCGCGCCACTGGCAGCCGTGGATCGCGCAGGACCTCGGCCAACAAACGGATATCGACATCTATCTTAGCCGCCACGTTGTCCGCCAGGGGCGCTTCCTGTCGCTACATGATGAGGTTAAAAACTTCCCGCTTCAGTACTGGCTCCGCAGCGCGATTATCGCCCTGGGCGCGCTGCTGGTCGTCGTGATGCTGTGGGCCAGCGTACCGCTGAATATGCCCTTTAAATTCACCCTTTCATGGCTCAAGGGCGCACAAACTATCGAAGCCACGACGGTTGCCCAGCTGGAGAAGTCAAAGATTCGCATCGGCGACACGCTGCGCCTGAAAGGCACTGGAATGTGCAACATCCACTCGCCGGGCGCCTGGACGGCAAAAGAGAACTCGCCGTTTATGCCGTTCGATTGTTCACAAATCGTCTGGAATGATGCCCCTCCCCTGCCGCTGCCGGAGTCAGATATCGTCAGTAAGGCCACCGCCCTGATGCAGACCGTTCAGCGCCAGCTCCATCCCGAATCCGATGACGATTCGCGCGTCAGCCCGGCGCTGCGTTCCGCCATTCAGAAGTCAGGCATGGTGCTGCTGGATGACTTTGGCGATATCGTCACCAAAACTAACGACCTGTGCTCTGCGAAAGACGATTGCGTTCGTTTGAAGAATGCGCTGGTTAACCTCGGTAATACCCGCAACTGGGAAACCCTGACCAAACGCGCAAACGCGGGTAAGCTGGATGGCGTCAACGTCCTGTTACGCCCGGTAAGCGCGGAGTCGCTGGAGAATCTGGTCACCACCTCCACCGCCCCGTTCATCAGCCGTGAAACCTCGCGCGCGGCGCAGGCGCTGAATAGCCCGGCGCCCGGCGGTTTCCTGATTGCCAGCGATGAAGGCAGCGACCTGGTGAATCAGCCATGGCCAGGCACCGGGTTATACGACTTCCCTGCACACCAGCAGTGGAGCGAACTGCAGCGCCTGGCGGGCATGTTAATGCACACGCCGTTCCAGGCAGAAGGCATCGTCACCAATCTTTATACCGATGCCAACGGGACGCAGCACATCAACCTGCATCGTATTCCCGATCGCACCGGTCTGTGGCGCTATCTCGGCACCACTCTGCTGCTGCTGACCATGCTGGGCTGCACGGCGTATCACGGCCTCCAGGCTTTTCGTCGCTATCAGCGCCATCGCCAGCGTCAGGAAGAGATTCAGAAATACTACGAAAGCTGCCTGAATCCGGATCTCCTTTCCTCGCCGGAACCGCAAGAATAATTTTCTGCGCGACCGGGTATGATACCCTGTCGCGCAATTTCCCCCTCGCTGGAGACTCACCATGCATTTTGATATCGCCTGGCAGGAGGTTGATACCGTTCTGCTGGATATGGACGGCACGCTGCTCGACCTCGCCTTCGACAACTACTTCTGGCAAAAACTGGTGCCGGAAACCTGGGGCGCCTCGCGGGGTCTCAACCTGCAGGAAGCCAGGGACGCAATGCGCCAGGAGTACCACGCGGTGCAACATACGCTAAACTGGTACTGCCTGGACTACTGGAGCGAGCGCCTGGGTTTGGATATTTGCGCGATGACCAGCGAGCAGGGGCCAAGGGCCGCGCTGCGTGAAGATACCGTGCCGTTCCTCGAGGCGCTAAAAAACAGCGGCAAACGGCGGATTTTGCTGACCAACGCCCATCCGCATAATCTGGCGGTGAAGCTAAAGCACACCGGGCTGGATGCACACCTTGATTTATTGCTTTCCACCCACACATTTGGTTATCCGAAAGAAGATCAGCGGCTGTGGCACGCCGTGGCTGAAGAAACCGGCTTCGACGCGCGTAATACGCTCTTCGTCGACGATAACGAGGCGATTCTGGACGCGGCGGCGGAGTACGGCATCCGCTATTGCCTCGGTATCACCAATCCCGACTCCGGGCTGGCGGAAAAAAGCTACGCTCGCCATCCGGGGTTGAATGACTACTGGCATCTGATCCCCTCGCTGACCCTATAACAGGAGAGGCCATGAAAGAAAAACCCGTCGAAGCCGTCAGGCTGGACAAATGGCTGTGGGCGGCCCGCATTTATAAAACCCGTGCGCTGGCGCGCGAGATGATTGAAGGCGGCAAGGTGCACTATAACGGACAACGCAGTAAGCCGGGCAAAGTGGTCGAGCTGAACGCGACCCTGCTGCTTCGCCAGGGTAATGACGAACGAACCATCGTGGTAAAGGGCATTACCGAACAGCGCAGACCCGCCAGTGAAGCCGTCGCGCTTTATGAAGAGACGGCGGAGAGCATCGAGAAACGCGAGAAAATGGCGCTGGCGCGGAAGATGAACGCGTTAACCATGCCGCATCCCGACAGGCGACCGGATAAGAAAGAGCGCCGCGACCTGATGAGATTTAAACACGGCGATAGTGAATAACTGTGGCCCGCAAGAGAGATGATTATGACTCAACACGATCAATTACACCGCTATCTGTTTGAAAACTATGCCGTACGCGGTGAGCTGGTAACCGTTTCAGAAACTTTAGAACAGATTCTGACCAACCATAGCTACCCGCAGCCGGTGAAAACCGTGCTGGCGGAACTGCTGGTTGCCACCAGCCTGCTGACCGCCACGCTGAAGTTCGCCGGCGATATTACCGTTCAGCTGCAGGGCGATGGCCCGCTGTCGCTGGCGGTGATCAACGGCAACAACCAGCAGCAGATGCGCGGTGTAGCCCGCGTCCAGGGCGAGATCCCGGAAGGGGCGGACCTGAAAACCATGGTCGGTAACGGATATCTGGTCATTACCATCTCTCCGGAAGAGGGCGAGCGCTATCAGGGCGTGGTCGGCCTCGAGGGCGATACCCTTGCGGCCTGCCTCGAAGATTACTTCCAGCGCTCCGAACAGCTGCCGACCCGACTGATCATTCGTAGCGGCGAACACGACGGTAAACCGATGGCCGGCGGCATGCTGCTGCAGGTTCTGCCGGCGCAGGACGCACAGGCGGCGGATTTCGAACATCTGAGCACCCTGACTGAGACCATCAAAGCTGAAGAGCTGTTTACCCTGCCAGCGAACGATGTGCTCTGGCGCTTGTATCACGAAGAAGAAGTCACCGTTTACGAGCCGCAGAACGTCGAGTTTAAATGCACCTGCTCTCGCGAGCGCTGCGCCGGCGCGCTGAAAACGCTGCCGGATGAGGAGATCGATAGCATCCTGGCCGATGAAGGTGAAATCGATATGCACTGCGACTACTGCGGTAATCACTACATCTTTAATGCGATGGATATTGCCGAAATTCGTAACAACGCCTCCCCGGCCGACCCGCAGCTCCACTAATCATCGCTTCGTCAGGCGCGGTTTCCCTTTTCGCGCCTGGCGTCAATGCTTTTTCTGCGCGTGGTGAATCGATTCCCCATGAAAGAGTTACGTAATTTTCTTTCAGGTAAGCGATTACATTCACATTTCAACAGTTTTTTTAATTACTTTTTAACCATTAAGAAACATCTACCCCCAACTATGCCCCAATTCCTGAGATAATCCCCTACGCCTCGTGACAGGAGTCACAACGTTTTTCGTAAGTCCGCCGTTTGTCGAGATACGTAAATCTATGAGCCTGGTCGCGGTCTATACCCCGTAATAAACCCTACAATTTAAAGCAGTACATATTGGCTAAGGAGCAGTGACATGCGCGTTAATAATGGTTTAACCCCGCAGGATCTCAAGGCTTATGGTATCAATGACGTCCAGGATATCGTTCATAACCCCAGCTACGATACTTTGTATGAAGAAGAGCTCGCCCCCAATCTGGAAGGCTATGAACGTGGCGTATTAACAAATCTTGGTGCAATCGCCGTAGATACCGGTATTTTTACCGGCCGTTCTCCAAAAGATAAGTATATCGTTCGTGACGACACCACCCGCGATACGGTGTGGTGGGCTGATAAAGGCAAAGGCAAGAACGACAACAAGCCGCTCTCTGAGGAAACGTGGCAGCACCTGAAGGGGCTGGTGACCCGCCAGCTCTCCGGCAAGCGTCTGTTTATCGTTGACGCCTTCTGCGGCGCCAATGCCGACACCCGTCTGAGCGTCCGCTTTATTACCGAAGTCGCCTGGCAGGCGCATTTCGTGAAGAACATGTTTATCCGACCAGGCGATGAAGAGCTGGCAAACTTCAAACCGGACTTCATCGTGATGAACGGCGCCAAGTGCACCAACCCGCAGTGGAAAGAACAAGGTCTGAACTCCGAGAACTTCGTCGCGTTCAACCTGACCGAGCGCATTCAGCTCATCGGCGGCACCTGGTACGGCGGCGAAATGAAAAAAGGGATGTTCTCGATCATGAACTACCTGCTGCCGCTGAAGGGCATCGCCTCCATGCACTGCTCCGCCAACGTAGGGGAAAAAGAGGATGTCGCCATCTTCTTCGGCCTTTCCGGTACCGGCAAGACCACCCTCTCTACCGATCCGAAACGCCGTCTGATTGGCGATGACGAACACGGCTGGGATGACGACGGGGTCTTCAACTTCGAAGGCGGCTGCTACGCCAAGACCATTAAGCTTTCCGAAGCCGCGGAGCCGGATATCTACCATGCGATTCGCCGCGATGCGCTGCTGGAGAACGTGGTGGTGCTGGCCGACGGCACCGTCGATTTTAACGACGGTTCGAAGACCGAAAACACCCGCGTCTCTTATCCGATCAACCATATCGAGAACATCGTTAAGCCGATCTCTAAGGCCGGTCATGCCAACAAGGTTATCTTCCTGACCGCCGACGCCTTTGGCGTCCTGCCGCCGGTTTCTCGCCTGACCGCCGACCAGACCCAGTACCATTTCCTGTCTGGCTTCACCGCCAAACTGGCAGGTACCGAGCGCGGCGTTACGGAGCCGACGCCAACCTTCTCCGCCTGCTTTGGCGCGGCGTTCCTGTCGCTGCACCCGACGCAGTATGCGGAAGTGCTGGTGAAACGCATGCAGGCGTCCGGCGCGCAGGCCTATCTGGTCAACACCGGCTGGAACGGTACCGGTAAACGTATCTCTATCAAAGATACTCGCGCCATTATCGACGCCATTCTTGATGGTTCGCTGGACAACGCCGAAACCTTCACTCTGCCGATGTTTGAGCTGCAGATCCCGACCGAGCTTCCCGGCGTGGATACCCATATCCTTGACCCGCGCAACACCTACGGATCGCCGGAGCAGTGGCAGGAGAAAGCGGAACAGCTGGCGAAGCTGTTTATCGAGAACTTCGAGAAGTACACCGATACGCCGGCGGGCGCTGCGCTGGTGGCCGCGGGGCCGAAACGCTAATCGGGTCCGCAGAAATGAAAAAGCCGGGAATCGCTTCCCGGCTTTTTTATCGCGTTGACATCACGCTGGCTTCTTCTTACTCGCCGCCTTACGCCGCTTATCCAGATCCTTAAGCAGCTTATTCACCTGCTCATCGGCAAACATCGCCTCGAGGGTGGTGGAGAGCTTGCGACGCCAGTTTGGATACTCCGTGCTGGTGCCCGGAATATTGACCGGCTCGGCCATCTCCAGCCAGTCTTCCGGCTGCAGGCCCAGCAGGGCGCTGTTGCTGTCGGCAATATAGCGCTGCATTCCACGATTGAGGGTCGACGTCATCGCCATCAGCGACGCTTTGTGCCCGGTACGCTTCGGCAGACAGCCGTAGCGGTGCAGAGCGTCCAGCAGCCCCTGCTTCGCCCGCTCGCGGTCCTGATACAGTCCGCGCAGTACCACCGCATCCGGATACAGGCCAAGCGATTTACCCAGCGTCAGGTCGCCGCTTTCCCAGTAGCCGCGCAGCGTTGGCAGGTCATGCGTCGTAGCCACAGCCATTGATTGCTCCGGATACGCCTTCGGCGCACGGAAAGTCTTCTCGTGGTCATTTTCGAAATAGAGCACTTTGTAAGAGTAAACGCCGCTTTTACGCAGTTTACCGACGATCTCTACCGGTACGGTTCCCAGATCCTCGCCGATCACCATACAGCGATGACGCTTACTCTCCAGCGCCAGAATCGACAACAGATCGTCGACCGGATACTGTACATAGGCGCCGTGATCGGCCGTTTCACCGTAAGGGATCCACCACAAACGCAGCACCGACATCACGTGATCGATGCGCAGCGCCCCGCAGTTTTGCATGTTGGCGCGCAGCAGTTCGACAAACGGCTCATAGGCGCGCGCCACGATGATATGCGGATCCATCGGCGGCAGGCCCCAGTTTTGTCCCAGCGGGCCCAGGATATCCGGCGGCGCGCCGACGGAAGCTTTCAGGCAGTACAGCTCGCGATCGCACCAGGTTTCCGCCCCGCCTTCCGCAACGCCCACCGCCAGGTCGCGATACAGGCCGATCGGCATAGCGTCGTTCTGGCTGGTATGCCAGCATTCGGCAAACTGAGTGAAAGCGAGCCACTGCAGCCACAGGTAAAAATTCACCTCATCGGCGTGTTCGGTGCAGAACGCTTTAACCTCCGGGCTATCGGTATCCTGATAAGCCTTCGGCCACGCGGGCCAGCCCCAGCGCAGCGGATCCTGCTTAACCTGCCAGGCGTGCAGCGCGTCAAACGCCGCCTGCCAGTACAGGCTTTCCCCCTCGCGCGCCACAAACTGACGGAACTCCGCCGTCGTCTCATCGTTACGTGCGGAAAAACCTTTCCAGGCCATGCGCAGTGCAGTGAGCTTAAGGGCGGTCACGGCGGTGTAGTCAACATCATCGGTCTGACGCGCGGCCTGTAGGGCCTGCTGCGTAGCCGGTGATTGCCACCATTTCTGCGCCTCTTTACTGTGTCGGAAATCCTCTACCGCATTGACATCAATATAGATAACGTTGAGCCAGCGGCGTGAAGAGGGGCTGTACGGACTGGCGCTCTCCGGATTAGCCGGATAGAGCGCGTGGATCGGGTTAAGCCCGATAAACGCACCGCCGCGGCGGGCGATTTCCGGCAGCATCGCGCGTAAATCGCCGAAGTCGCCAATCCCCCAGTTCTTCTCCGAGCGCAGCGTATACAGCTGTACGCAGGTTCCCCACAGCTTCTTGCCATCCTTCAGCGCCTGCGGTTCGTAGCAGCGCGCGGGCGCGACGATGACCCGGCAGTGCCAGCGGTCGCCGTCCTGAGTCAGCGTCAGCGTGTGGTACCCTTCCGGCAATCTTGCCGGCAGCGGCAGCGTTTCACCGCCGCGCGCCTGGCCCTGATACTGTTTCCCTTCTTCGGTGGTGAGGATCCAGTGGAACTCCCCCTGGCCCGCCACCGGCAGAGACATCTTTTTGCCGTAGGTGAACACCTGTACCGCAGGCAGCGGGTTAACCGCCGCCTTCACGGCGGTCGCTGTACGATGCATCGCATCAAGCAGCCGCTGCTTGGTCACCGCAGCAATGGACTGCGGCTTTCCATGAGCGTTGATGTAGCTTGGGCTTATTCCCGCCGCCAGGGCAGCGTTATCAAGGCGTTTAGTCTCCATAGGCCTGTCCTTAGCGTTTTGCCTGCCAGATACGTTGCTGATAATCGCGAATCGAGCGGTCGGAGCTGAACATGCCGCAGCGCGCGGTGTTCAGGATCGCTGCGCGCGTCCAGGCCTCCTGGTCGCGATACAGCGCATCAACCTGCTTCTGCGCCGCCACGTAGGCTTCAAAATCAGCCAGCACCAGGTACGGATCGCCGCCTTTCAGCAGGCTATGCAGCATCTGGTCAAAGGCATGCTTATCGCCATCGCTATATTTGCCGCTCTCCAGCTCTTTCAGCACCGCGTCCAGCAGCTTGTCTTTCTTACGCCATTTCAGCGGATCGTAGCCTTTGGCCTTCAGCGCTTTCACTTCTTCCACGGTATGACCGAAGATAAAGATGTTTTCGTCGCCCACCTGCTCAGCGATTTCCACGTTCGCCCCGTCCAGGGTTCCCACGGTCAGCGCGCCGTTCAGCGCCAGCTTCATATTGCCAGTACCGGAGGCCTCTTTGCCCGCCGTAGAGATCTGCTCGGAGACATCCGCCGCCGGGATCAGCATTTCCGCCGCCGAGACGCAGTAGTCCGGCAGGAATACCACTTTCAGCTTATCGCCAACCAGCGGATCGTTATTGATCGCTGCGGCAACCTTGTTGATCGCCCAGATAATATTCTTCGCCAGGTAGTAGCCCGGCGCCGCTTTCGCACCGAACAGGAACACGCGCGGTACGCGGTCCGTCTGCGGGTTCTCGCGGATTTCTTTGTACTGCGCGAGGATGTTCAGCAGGTTGAGGTGCTGACGTTTGTACTCGTGCAGACGTTTAATCTGGATATCGAAAATCGCCTGCGGATTAATCTCGATACCGGTACGCCGCTTCACAAACTCCGCCAGACGAACCTTGTTGGCCAGCTTAATGTCGCGATACGTCTGACGGAACTTCGCGTCATCGGCATATTTTTCGAGATTGATCAGCTGGTCGAGATCGTTGGCCCACTCTTTCTTCAGGGTTTTATCCAGCAGCGCGGCCAGAGCCGGGTTGCACTGTTTGATCCAGCGGCGCGGGGTAATACCGTTGGTGACGTTATGGAATTTATTCGGCCACAGCTGGTGATATTCCGGGAACAGATCTTTCACCACCAGGTCGGAGTGCAGCGCGGCAACGCCGTTAACCGCAAAGCCGCTCACCACGCACATGTTCGCCATGCGAACCTGTTTATCGTGCACCACCGCCAGTTTCGCCCATACCTGCTTATCGCCCGGCCAGGTTTTATCCACCAGCGTTTTAAAGCGGTCGTTAATCTGTTTGATGATCTGCATGTGGCGCGGCAGAAGCGCTTTCACCAGCTTCTCATCCCAGCACTCCAGCGCTTCCGGCATCAGGGTGTGGTTGGTATACGCGAAGGTTTTGCTGGTAATCGCCCAGGCGTCGTCCCAGCTCAGCTGATGCTCATCAATCAGCACGCGCAGCAGTTCCGGAATCGCAATCGTCGGGTGAGTATCGTTAAGCTGGATGACTTCATAATCCGCCAGCTCCGCCAGCTTGCGGCCCGCCAGATGGTGGCGACGCAGAATATCGGCAACCGAGCAGGCGCACTGGAAGTACTGCTGCATCAGACGCAGTTTTTTACCCGCCTGATGGTTATCGTTCGGGTAGAGAACTTTCGTCAGTTTTTCGGCGTCAATGCCCTGCTGTTCGGCACGCAGGAAATCGCCGTCGTTGAATTTGGTCAGGTTAAACGGATGCGCGTGCTTAGCCTGCCACAGGCGCAGCGGCTGAGCCACGTTGTTGCGGTAGCCCAGCACCGGCAGATCCCAGGCTTCGCCGGTAATCACGAATGCCGGTATCCACTCACCGCTTTTGGTCACTTTACCGCCGAGGCCAACCTGCACGTCCAGCGCTTCGTTGTGGCGGAACCACGGGTAGCTATTACGCCCCCAGTCATCCGGCGCTTCCATCTGCTGGCCGTCAGCGAAAGACTGGCGGAACAGACCGTACTGGTAGTTCAGGCCGTAGCCGGTCGCCGACTGGCCAACGGTAGCCATTGAATCAAGGAAACAAGCCGCCAGACGGCCAAGACCGCCGTTGCCCAGACCCGGGTCGATTTCCTCTTCCAGCAGGTCGGTCAAATTAATGTCGTGGGCCTGAAGCTCATCGCTGACCTGCTGATACCAGCCAAGGTTAAGCAGGTTGTTGCCGGTCAGGCGACCGATCAAAAACTCCATGGAGATATAGTTTACGTGGCGCTGCCCTTCGGCCGCTTTTGCTACCGGCTGAGCCGACAACAGCTCGGACAGCGCACCGCTAACGGCGCGCCACCACTGACGCTGGGTCATCTCGGAAGCGGACTGTAAACCAAAATGCTGCCACTGACGCGTCAGTGCAGCCTGAAACTGAGCTTTGTTAAAAGAAGTCTGTGACATAAGTAATCCGGGTCCTTTACTAAAACGTTAGCGTTAGTGTGCCGACCTCCCGGAGTCGCGTCCTCATCCCGCCAGGGATTAGCCGGGGAGGAGTAGCAGGGATGAGCGAAAAGTGTGATCGTGGCCACTATTACGTTAGCCTACCGGCAAAAATTATGCTGCAAAATTCGCCATACCGAAACAACAAACCGGCCCGCCTGGCGCTCAAAATTTTGTTACAAGCCAGGACGATAAAAGCAAGCGAAATGCCGTTGTGTAAATATTGCCAAATAAAAGTAAATATCAGGGGAATAAACGTACTTTAATGTAGAAATAGCTCAAAAAGATGACTTATAAGATTTCGCTGATAATATTTTATTAAAAACAAACAGCTACTAATTTTGTAATAAAAGATTAGCTTATCGTGCCTGTAACCTGCGCAATCCCAATAACCGCGCACGCTGACGCGGATTTCTGTGAATTTCTCTCTATGTCCAAATTTGTGACATAGAGCAAATTCAAGAGCATAAAACTCGGACATAACTTGCAATAAAATTCATTATGGCCGACCTTATTGGATATTAATTACGAAGCGCAAAAAAATTCGCAACTCCTCCCTTGCACAGCGAAATGAAGAACTATGTTGATTCCGTCTAAATTAAGTCGCCCGGTCCGCCTTGAACACACTGTGGTTCGTGAGCGATTGCTGGCGAAACTTTCCGGCGCGAACAATTATCGTCTCGCGTTGGTGACCAGCCCGGCTGGCTACGGTAAGACCACGCTCGTGTCTCAATGGGCGGCGGGGAAAAACGATCTCGGCTGGTTCTCCCTGGATGAAGGCGATAACCAACAGGAGC
This sequence comes from Klebsiella sp. CN_Kp113, assembly GCF_040064585.1. NCBI lineage: Bacteria > Pseudomonadati > Pseudomonadota > Gammaproteobacteria > Enterobacterales > Enterobacteriaceae > Klebsiella > Klebsiella sp. CN_Kp113. Next base: position 58,102 of record NZ_JBEAID010000016.1, read on the forward strand.
GTTTTGCCAGCTATCTTATCGCCGCCGTTCAACAGGCAACCGGCGGCCACTGCGCGGCCAGCGAAGCGATGGTGCAAAAGCGCCAGTACGCCAGCCTGCCTTCCCTCTTCGCACAACTGTTTATTGAACTGGCCGACTGGCAGCGCCCGCTGTTCCTGGTGATTGATGATTACCATCTGATCAGCAATCCGGTAATTCATGACGCAATGCGTTTCTTCCTCCGCCATCAGCCAGAAAATATGACGCTGGTGGTGCTGTCGCGTAATCTGCCGCAGCTGGGTATCGCCAACCTGCGCGTGCGCGATCAGCTGCTGGAAATCGGCAGCCAGCAGTTGGCTTTTACCCATCAGGAAGCCAAGCAGTTTTTCGACTGTCGTCTCAGTTCGCCCATTGAGGCCGACGACAGCAAAAGGCTGTGCGACGATGTTGCCGGCTGGGCCACCGCGCTACAGCTGATTGCCCTCTCGGCGCGCCAGAACAATACTTCCGCCCACCACTCCGCTCGTCGTCTTGCCGGCATTAACGCCAGCCATCTTTCTGACTATCTGGTCGATGAGGTGCTGGATAACGTGGACCCGCGGACGCGTAATTTCCTGCTGAAAAGTTCGCTACTGCGTTCAATGAACGATGCGCTCATCGTCCGCGTTACCGGCGAAGAGAATGGCCAGATGCAGCTGGAAGAAATTGAACGTCAGGGCTTATTCCTGCAGCGGATGGACGATTCCGGCGAATGGTTCCGCTACCATCCGCTGTTCGGCAACTTCCTGCGCCAGCGCTGCCAGTGGGAGCTGGCGGTTGAGCTGCCGGAAATTCACCGTGCCGCGGCAGAAAGCTGGATGGCGCAAGGCTTCCCGAGCGAAGCCATTCACCACGCCCTGGCCGCGGGTGACGCCAAAATGCTGCGCGATATTCTGCTCAACCACGCGTGGGGCATGTTTAACCACAGCGAACTGAGTTTGCTGGAGCAGTCCCTCGCCGCGCTGCCGTGGTCAAACCTGCTGGAAAACCCGCGTTTAATTCTTTTGCAGGCCTGGCTGATGCAGAGCCAGCACCGCTATAGCGAAGTGAATACCCTGCTGGCGCGCGCCGAGCAGGAGATGGATACGGAAATGGACACCGCCATGCACGGGGATTTCAACGCCCTGCGCGCCCAGGTGGCGATCAACGCAGGCGATCAGGACGAAGCCGAGCGCCTGGCGATGGTGGCCCTTGATGAACTGCCGCTGGCCAGCTACTACAGCCGTATCGTTGCCACATCCGTACACGGTGAAGTTCTGCACTGCAAAGGCCAGCTGAGCAAATCGCTGGCGGTCATGCAGCAGACGGAACAGATGGCCCGCCGTCATGACGTCTGGCACTACGCGTTATGGAGCATGATCCAGCAAAGCGAAATCCTCTTTGCGCAGGGTTTCCTGCAGGCCGCCTGGGAAATTCAGGAAAAAGCGTTCCAGCTGATTCGCGAACAGCACCTTGAGCAGCTGCCGATGCACGAGTTCCTGCTGCGGATTCGCTCCCAGCTGCTGTGGGCCTGGGCGCGGCTGGATGAAGCGGAGACCTCCGCGCGCAGCGGCATGAACGTGCTTTCCTCCTATCAGCCGCAGCAGCAGCTGCAGTGCCTGACGCTGATGGTACAGTGCTCGCTGGCGCGGGGCGACCTGGATAACGCCCGCAGCCATTTGAATCGCCTGGAAAATCTGCTTGGCAACGGCCATTACCATAGCGACTGGGTATCCAATGCCGACAAAGTCCGGGTGATCTACTGGCAGATGATCGGCGATAAAGCCGCCGCGGCAAACTGGCTGCGCCAGACGCCAAAACCGGAATTCGCTAACAACCATTTCTTGCAGAGCCAGTGGCGCAATATCGCCCGCGCGCAGATCCTGCTCGGCGATTTTGATTCCGCCGAGATGGTGCTGGAAGAGCTAAACGATAACGCCCGCTCGCTGCGTTTGATGAGCGACCTGAACCGCAACCTGCTGCTGCTCAACCAGCTCTACTGGCAGGCCGGGCGTAAGAGCGAAGCGCAAAAAGCGCTGCTGGAAGCGCTCACCCTCGCTAACCGCACCGGGTTTATTAATCATTTTGTCATTGAAGGCGAAGCGATGGCGCAGCAGCTGCGCCAGCTGATTCAGCTCAATACGCTGCCGGAGCTGGAGCAGCACCGCGCCCAGCGTATTCTGCGCGATATCAACCAGCATCATCGGCATAAGTTCGCCCACTTTGACGAGAGCTTCGTCGAACGGCTGCTGAACCACCCGGAAGTGCCGGAGCTTATCCGCACCAGCCCGCTGACCCAGCGCGAATGGCAGGTCCTGGGACTTATCTATTCCGGCTACAGCAACGAGCAGATCGCCGGTGAGCTGGACGTGGCCGCCACTACGATTAAAACGCATATCCGTAACTTGTATCAGAAGCTGGGCGTGGCGCACCGCCAGGATGCCGTTCAGCATGCCCAGCAGCTGTTGAAAATGATGGGATACGGGGTTTAAGCCGCTATCGGCTCGCTTCAGGCAACATAACCGTTACGTCATCGCCGGCGGCAGGTTTCCCTCCGCCTGGCGGCGGAGATAATCCTGTCACTCATCAACATCACGCCATCAATCGCGCGCGTCAGGCGGAGCAACGCTCTGGCATGACCCGGAAATGCTAAAGGTTCAGCACAGCTCCAGCTGAAGGTTGTTATCGGTAATCACCTTCAGTACGCCGGCGGGCGGCATCACATCGGTGTAGACCGCATCAACCATACTGATGCTGCCCATGTTGACCATCGCATTACGGCCAAATTTAGAATGGTCAACGACCAGCATCACGTGGCGGGAGTTTTCAATAATCGCCCGTTTGGTGCGAACTTCGTGGTAGTCGAACTCCAGCAGCGAGCCATCGCTGTCGATACCGCTGATGCCGAGAATGCCGAAATCAAGGCGAAACTGGGAGATAAAGTCCAGGGTGGCCTCACCGATAATACCGCCATCCCGGCTGCGCAGCTCGCCGCCGGCCAGGATAATGCGGAAGTCCTCTTTCACCATCAGCGTATTGGCGACGTTGAGGTTATTGGTGACGATGCGCAGATCGTTATGGTTAAGCAGCGCGTGGGCCACCGCTTCCGGCGTGGTACCGATATCGATAAACAGCGTCGCGCCATCGGGGATTTCGCTCGCCACCTTGCGGGCGATGCGCTCTTTTTCCTGGGTCTGGGTCGATTTTCTGTCGTGCCAGGACGTATTCACCGAGCTGGACGGTAGCGCAGCGCCGCCGTGATGACGCAGAATCATTTTCTGATCGGCTAAATCATTCAGATCGCGGCGAATGGTCTGCGGGCTGACGGCAAACTGCTCGACAAGCTCCTCGGTACTGACGTATCCCTGTTTTTTTACCAGCTCGATAATCGCGTCATGACGTTGTGTTTGTTTCATGAAATATCCCTGGGAATCTCTACGTTCGTTTTCGCACATTCTGCGTATCAACAAACGCCATCGCCAGCCCGGTCACCAGACCGGCCACGTGCGCACCGTTCGCAATCGACATGCCGAAAACATCAAACCATCCAGCAATTAACCATACTAAAGAGAAGAGTATCAAGCCGCGCTGTAAATAAACGCCGCTCTGCGGATCGCGCTCGCCCCGTAGCCAGACATAGCCCATTAGCGCATAGACTACGCCGGAGAGTCCGCCAAACCACGGGCCGCTGAACTGATGCTGCACAAAGCCGCTCAGCAAAGCGGCGATCACCGTAATCACCACCAGCTTGCCGCTGCCGATGCGCTTTTCTACCGCTCCGCCGAGGTACCACCACCATAGCAGGTTGAACAGAATATGCATCAGCGAGAAGTGCATAAGCGCATGGCTAAAGTAGCGCCAGACTTCAAATTTCAACGAAGGATCGTAGGGCCAGGCCAGCAGCAGCATGACCGGTTGATCGCCAATGACCGTTTGCAGGACAAAGACGGCGATGCAGGCGAAGAGCACGCCCCAGGTCACCGGCCCGGCGTTATGGCGAAGCGTCGCTAAAAAGGGAAAGCGCTGGTAGTGCAGCCCGCTATTGGTGTGCCCCGACTGCCAGCTGGCGGCGAGGTAACGCGGATCGGCGGGATTTTCCAGAAAGCGGGCCAGCTCGGCCTGTACGCGTCCGGCCTGGGACTCATCAGCCAGCCAGATATCGCTCTGCGTATGCTGCTGAATAGTCAGAATAATGCCCTGCGTCGCCATATAGTCGACAAACGCCTGGGCCACGCGCGGGTTGGCAAAAGAGGTAATCATTAACATGCAGCGGATCGCTTATTCCACACAAAGGGAGATATTATAGCCACAACCGGCGCTAACGCCTAAAGTGCGCCATGCGCGACTTCCGCCGGAAAATGCCGGTGCCAGGCATCAAACCCGCCGTCCACGCTGTAAACCTTGTCGTAACCCTGCTGCAGCAGATACTGCGCGGCGCCTTTGCTGCTATTGCCGTGATAGCACATCACCATGACCGCCGTATCAAAGTCGTTGTCGCGCATAAACGCGCCCAGCGTATCGTTGGTCAGATGGAATGCGCCCGGCGTGTGGCCCATCGCATAGCTTTGCGGGTCGCGAATATCGACCAGCACCGCCGTCTGCTGGTGCATTTTCTGGTGGGCTTCTTCTACGTTAATACATTCAAAGCGATCCATAAGCTCTCTTCTTTATATACGGATATACAGGCAGGCGGCGAAACGCCCTGGATTTTAGCGTCTAGTGTACAGCCTGGCGCTAAATAAACGCCAATATGTTACACGCATCACTCTGAAATGTTTTTTTGATGTTACCAATAGCGCGATTGTTTGCTATATTGAGCGATATCGAACATTTGTGAGCTTAAACGAAAGTGTAAGAGGTGGCGAGCGTGGAAACCAAAGATCTGATTGTGATAGGGGGAGGCATCAACGGTGCCGGTATCGCGGCAGACGCCGCAGGGCGTGGTTTATCCGTACTGATGCTGGAGGCAAGCGACCTTGCCTGCGCCACATCCAGCGCCAGCTCAAAGCTGATTCACGGCGGGCTGCGCTACCTTGAACACTATGAGTTCCGCCTGGTGAGCGAAGCGCTGGCCGAACGCGAAGTGTTGTTGAAAATGGCCCCGCATATCGCCTTCCCGATGCGCTTTCGTTTACCGCATCGCCCGCACCTGCGTCCGGCGTGGATGATCCGCATTGGCCTGTTTATGTACGATCATCTGGGCAAGCGCACCAGCTTACCCGGCTCAACCGGGTTGCGTTTTGGCACAGAATCGGTACTTAAACCTGAAATCGTGCGCGGTTTCGAATATTCCGACTGCTGGGTTGACGATGCGCGTCTGGTGCTGGCCAATGCCCAGATGGTTGTGCGTAAAGGCGGGGAAGTGCGCACGCGGACCCGCGCCATCTCGGCAAAACGTGAAAACGGTTTGTGGATTGTCGAAGCCGAAGATATTGATAGCGGCGAGAAGTTTACCTGGCAGGCGCGCGGTCTGGTTAACGCCACCGGTCCGTGGGTCAAACAGTTCTTCGACGAAGGGATGCATCTGCGCTCGCCGTACGGTATTCGCTTGATCAAGGGCAGCCATATCGTGGTACCGCGCGTGCACACGCAGAAACAGGCCTACATCCTGCAAAATGAAGATAAACGCATTGTGTTTGTGATCCCGTGGATGGATGAATTTTCCATCATCGGCACCACCGACGTGGAGTATAAAGGCGATCCTAAAGCGGTAGCGATCGACGACAACGAAGTTAACTACCTGCTGAACGTCTATAACGCCCACTTTAAAAAGCCTCTCACGCGGGACGATATCGTCTGGACCTACTCCGGCGTGCGCCCGCTGTGCGACGATGAATCCGACTCGCCGCAGGCGATCACCCGCGATTACACTCTTGATATCCATGATGATAACGGGCAGGCGCCGCTGCTGTCGGTCTTTGGCGGCAAGCTGACCACCTATCGCAAGCTGGCCGAGCATGCGCTGGAGAAACTGACGCCTTACTACAAAGGCATCGGCCCGGCATGGACCAAAACCGCGGTGCTGCCCGGCGGCGATATCGGCAGCGACCGTGACGACTACGCGGCGAAACTGCGCCGCCGCTTTTCGTTTATCAGCGAATCGATGGCCCGCCATTACGCCCGCACCTACGGCAGCAACAGTGAGCTAATCCTTGATAAGGCGACCTCACTGGACGATCTGGGTGAGCATTTCGGCCATGAGTTTTTTGAAGCCGAACTGCGCTATCTGGTTGAGCACGAATGGGTTCGTTCGCTGGATGACGCGATCTGGCGTCGCACTAAACAAGGTATGTGGCTGAATGACGAGCAGCAGGCGCGCATCAGCGAGTGGCTGGCGCAGCACGCGGGAAAGTCTGAGCTGTCGCTGGCGTCGTAACACCGCAAACAGTAACGGGGCCTGTAGGCCCCGTTTTTTATGACTAATCCGTTACAACCTTACCGGATCGATATGCCAGATATGGTCGGCATACTCCTTAATCGTGCGGTCGGAAGAGAAGTAGCCCATATTGGCGATATTCAGCATCGCTTTATTGGCCCACTCCTCCGGATGACGGTACAGCTCATCCACCTTATCCTGACAATCCACGTAGCTACGGTAATCCGCCAGAACCTGATAGTGGTCGCCGAAGTTAATCAGCGAATCCAGCAGGTCACGGTAGCGTCCCGGCTCCGATGGGCTGAACAGGCCGGTGCCGATCTGCGTCAGCGCCTGGTGCAGCTCTTCATCCTGCTCATAGTAATCACGCGGTTTGTAGCCGTTAGCCCGCAGGGCTTCAACCTCTTCCGCCGTATTACCGAAGATAAAGAAATTATCCGCCCCGACGTGCTCCTGCATCTCAACGTTAGCCCCGTCCAGGGTACCGATGGTTAACGCGCCGTTAAGCGCGAACTTCATGTTGCTGGTACCGGACGCCTCCGTCCCCGCCAGCGAGATCTGCTCGGAGAGATCCGCCGCCGGAATGATCAGCTGCGCGAGGCTTACGCTGTAGTTAGGAATGAACACCACTTTCAGCTTATCGCCAACGTCCGGATCGTTATTCACCACCGCCGCGACGTCATTGATTAAATGAATAATATGCTTCGCCATGTAGTAAGCCGAAGCCGCCTTGCCGGCGAAGATATTCACGCGCGGTACCCACTCGGCGTCGGGATCGGCCTTAATGCGATTGTAGCGGGTGATCACATGCAGCACGTTCATTAGCTGACGTTTGTACTCGTGAATACGCTTGATCTGCACATCGAACAGGGCTTTCGGGTTGACCACCACGTTAAGCTGTTGGCCGATGTAGTTCGCCAGCCGCTGCTTGTTTTCCAGCTTGGCCTGGCGCACCGCCTGGTTAACCTTCGGATAGTCAATATGCTGCTCCAGCTCCTTCAGCTGGCTTAAATCCGTACGCCAGGTGTGGCCGATATTTTCATCCAGCACTTTCGACAGCGGCGGATTCGCCAGCGCCAGCCAGCGGCGCGGAGTGACGCCGTTCGTGACGTTGGTAAAGCGCATCGGGAAGATTTTGGCAAATTCGGCAAACAGCGACTCGACCATCAGCCGGGAGTGCAGCTCCGACACGCCGTTGACCTTGTGGCTTACCACCACCGCCAGCCACGCCATGCGTACGCGACGCCCGTTAGACTCGTCGATAATCGACGTACGGCCCAGCATCGCCGTATCGTTGGGATACTGCTCCTGCAGGGTCTTCAGGAAGTAGTCGTTAATCTCGAAAATAATCTGCAAATGACGCGGCAGGATTTTACCCAGCATATCGACGGGCCAGGTCTCCAGCGCTTCGCTCATCAGGGTATGGTTGGTATAGGAGAAGACCTGGCAGGTCACCTCGAACGCCTCATCCCAGCTAAACTTATGCTCGTCAATCAGCAGGCGCATCAGCTCCGGAATCGACAGCACCGGGTGCGTGTCGTTGAGGTGAATCGCGATTTTGTCCGCCAGATTGGCGTAGGTTTTATGCAGCTGGTAGTGACGGCTGAGGATATCCTGCACCGTCGCCGACACGAGGAAATACTCCTGGCGCAGGCGCAGCTCGCGCCCGGAATAGGTGGAGTCATCCGGATAGAGCACCCGCGACACGTTCTCAGAGTGGTTTTTATCTTCCACCGCCGCGAAGTAGTCGCCCTGGTTGAATTTACCGAGGTTGATCTCGCTGCTGGCCTGCGCGCTCCACAGACGCAGCGTGTTGGTAGCGTCGGTGTCGAAACCCGGGATGATCTGATCGTAGGCTTCGGCAATAATCTCTTCGGTCTCCACCCAGCGGGAATGTTTACCTTCCTGCTGAATGCGGCCGCCGAAGCGCACTTTGTAGCGCGTATTGTGGCGCTCGAACTCCCACGGGTTGCCGTACTCCAGCCAGTAGTCCGGGGACTCTTTCTGCCGCCCGTCGACGATATTCTGCTTAAACATCCCGTAGTCGTAGCGAATACCGTAGCCGCGGCCCGGCAAACCCAGCGCCGCCAGCGAGTCGAGGAAGCAGGCAGCCAGACGACCAAGACCGCCGTTGCCCAGGCCCGGGTCGTTCTCTTCGTCAATCAGCTCTTCAAGATTCAGCCCCATCTCTTCCAGCGCGCTGTTCACGTCCTCATAAATACCGAGCGATAGCAGCGCGTTGGACAAGGTACGGCCAATCAAAAACTCCATCGACAGATAGTAAACCTGACGCACTTCCTGAGAGAGCTGCGCCCGGTTTGAACGCAGCCAGCGCTCAACCATGCGATCGCGAACGGCGAACAGCGTGGCGTTGAGCCATTCATGTTTGTTAGCGATAGCCGGATCTTTGCCGATGATAAACATCAGCTTATAAGCAATAGAGTGCTTTAACGCCTCAACGCTCAGGGTGGGTGATGAGTAGCTAAAAGGTACATTCATAGCTTTGGCTCCTGGTTACAGCAAGCGTTGATAAAGTTCGCGGTAAGAATTTGCGGCAACCTGCCAGCTAAAATCCATATTCATCGCCTGACGCTGGACGTAGCGCCAGAGCGACGGGCGCGACCACAGGACGAATGTGCGTCGAATAGCCCGCAGCAGCGACAAAGCGTTGCTATCTTCAAAAACAAAGCCGGTAGCCAGACCGTCGGCGAGATTCTCCAGCGAGCAATCGGACACGGTGTCCGCCAGTCCGCCGGTACGCCGCACCAGCGGTAGCGTGCCGTACTTCAGGCCGTACAGCTGGGTTAAGCCGCACGGTTCAAAACGGCTGGGCACCAGAATCACATCGGCGCCGCCCATAATGCGGTGCGAGAAGGCTTCATGGTAGCCAATCTGTACGCCGACCTTGCCCGGATGCTCGGCCGCGGCGGCCAGGAAGCCCTCCTGCAGCACCGGATCGCCCGCCCCCAGCAGCGCCAGCTGACCGCCCTGCTCCAGCAGGCCCGGCAGCGCCTCAAGCACCAGGTCCAGCCCCTTCTGGCTGGTCAAACGGCTGACAACGGCAAACAGCGGCGCTTTGTCATCCACCTTCAGCCCCATGGCGATTTGCAGCTGGCGTTTGTTTTCCGCTTTTTCTTCCAGCCGATCGCGATCGTAGCGCGCGGCCAGCAGCAGGTCGCTTTCCGGATTCCAGATATGGTCATCCACCCCGTTGAGGATCCCGGAGAGGCGGCCCTCATGCTGCCGCTGACGCAGCAGCCCTTCCATGCCGTAAGCGAACTGCGGCTCGGTGATTTCGCGCGCATAGGTCGGGCTGACCGCCGTAATATGGTCGGCGTAGTAGAGCCCCGCCTTCAGAAAGGAGATCTGGCCGTTAAATTCAAGGCCATGAACGTTGTAGAACGACCACGGCAGCTCAATGTCGTTCATATGCCACGAGTAGAACATCCCCTGGTAGGCCAGGTTATGCACCGTAAAGACCGACTTAGCCGGGTGGCCGCGCGCCGCCAGGTAGGCCGGGGTCAGGCCCGCATGCCAGTCGTGGGCGTGAACAACGTCAGGGCGCCAGAAAGGATCCAGGCCGCAGGCCATCTCGCTACCGACCCATCCCAGCAGCGCAAAGCGCAGCACGTTGTCGGTATAGGCGTGCTGATTAGTATCGTGGTAAGGGCTCCCTGGGCGATCGTAGAGATGCGGGGCATCAATCAAATAGATGCCCACGCCGTTAAAGTGACCGAACAGCAGAGTGATGCGCCCGGCAAACGTCTCGCGGCGCGTCACCACCTGCGCATCCGTCACGCCGCGGCGGATATCAGGAAACGCGGGCAGCAGTACGCGCGTGTCGACGCCCCCGGCAATTTGCGCTGCAGGCAGCGCGCCGATCACATCCGCCAGTCCACCGGTTTTTAACAGCGGGAACATCTCTGAACATACATGTAATACCTGCATTAGCGCTCCTGTGGATACCCCAATTTCCGCAGCATGTCGCGGGTGACCAGCACGATACCTTCCTCCGAGCGGTAGAAACGGCGTGCATCCTCTTCCGCGTTCTCCCCAACAACCATACCTTCCGGGATCACGCAGGCGCGGTCAATAATGCAGCGACGCAGGCGGCACGAACGGCCAACCCAAACCTCTGGCAACAAGACTGCCGAATCAATATTACAGAATGAATTCACCCGCACGCGCGGGAACAGCACCGACTGCACAACCACCGAGCCGGAGATAATACAGCCGCCTGAAACCAGCGAGTTCAGGGTCATCCCGTGGCTGCCCGAGCGGTCCTGGACGAATTTTGCCGGAGGCAAAGGCTCCATATGGGTGCGAATCGGCCAGTTCTGATCGTACATGTCCAGTTCCGGGGTCACCGAAGCCAGATCGAGGTTGGCTTTCCAGTACGCTTCCAGGGTCCCGACATCACGCCAGTAGGGCTCAGACTGCGGATCGGACTGCACGCAGGAAAGCGGGAAAGGATGTGCATAAGCCATGCCAGCTTTGGTGATTTTCGGAATGATGTCTTTACCAAAATCGTGGCTGGAGCTTTCATCGCTGTCGTCTTCTTCCAGAAGCTCATAAAGGTAATCCGCGTCAAAGACATAGATACCCATACTCGCCAGCGATTTGCTGGCATCGCCCGGCATCGCAGGCGGATTAGCCGGTTTTTCGACGAAATCGATAATCTTATCGCTCTCGTCCACCGCCATGACCCCGAACGCCCGTGCTTCTTCAATAGGCACTGGCATACAGGCCACGGTGCAACGCGCGCCTTTTTCGACGTGATCGATAAGCATGCGCGAGTAGTCTTGTTTGTAAATATGGTCGCCCGCGAGGATAACGACGTACTCCGCCTTGTAACGACGAATGATGTCGAGGTTCTGCGTCACCGCATCCGCCGTGCCGCGATACCAGTTTTCCCCCTGCATCCTTTGCTGGGCGGGCAGCAGGTCAACAAACTCGTTCATCTCTTCATTGAAGAACGACCAGCCGCGCTGGATATGCTGCACCAGCGTATGCGATTGATACTGGGTGATGACGCCGATGCGTCGAATGCCTGAGTTAATACAGTTAGATAACGCAAAATCGATAATGCGGAACTTGCCGCCGAAATGGACAGCAGGTTTCGCGCGTTTATTGGTCAGATCCTTCAGACGGGTACCACGTCCCCCGGCAAGGATCAGCGCAACGGATTTGATCGGCAACTGACGCGCCAGCATCAATGGATCGTTCTTTTCTACCCCAACCATAATTAACTCCTTTTTTACTCCCCAGCTTGCCTGCCCTTCTCGTCGCGCCGCCGCTTCGAGACCAACCGGAAGCCCCGAGGTTACGACCTTTGAAATACGCACACTCCGTGCGCGGGCCCATGCCAGACAGCTATAGTGACCGGATTATCCTCTCCGGCGAAAGGTGGAATGGCGCGCCATTCCCCCGCGGGTAAAACCATCTCTGCCACCTCGGCGGTGGCGTTGAGCGCCATCAGCCAGCGATCGGACAATATGATCTGCATACGCGGCGCACCGTGCTGCCATTCATCGGCGGACAGCGGCTGCGCATGTTGGTTTAACCAGCGAACGCTGCCGTCTCCCTCCTGCCACCAGCGATTCTCGGTTAAAGCCGGAACGCGCTGGCGCAGATGAATTAACGCGGCGGTGAACGCGGTCAGCCCGCGGTTAGTATGGTTCCAGTCCAGCCAGGTCAACGCATTGTCCTGACAGTAAGCATTGTTGTTGCCATGCTGGCTGTGACCGTGTTCGTCACCCGCCAGCAGCATCGGCGTTCCCTGCGCCAGCAGTAGCGTCGCCAGAAGAGCGTGAACGCTGGCACGGCGCCGTTCAATCACGGCAAGACTCCCTTCTAATCCTTCTATACCATGATTGTTGCTGTAGTTATTGTTAGTCCCATCGCGATTCTCCTCCCCGTTTGCCTCATTATGTTTCTGATTGAAACAAACGCAGTCGCGCAGGGTGAAACCATCGTGCGCAGTGACCAGGTTAACCGCCGCCGAAGGCGCTCTGCCGTTACGCTGAAAAACGTCGCTGGATGCGGCAAAACGCTGAGCGAAGTCGCCCAGCGAGACGTTCTGCTGCAGCCAGAATCGACGCGCGGTATCGCGGAAATGGTCGTTCCACTCGGCGAACAGCGGCGGAAAGTTACCCACCTGGTAGCCGCCCGGGCCGATATCCCAGGGTTCCGCGATCAGCTTGACCTCAGCCAGACGCGGGTCGTTACGGATGGCCTCAAACAGCGGCGCATCCTGACGAAACGCCGGCGTCCGCCCCATCACCGAGGCGAGGTCGAAACGAAAGCCGTCAACGTGGCACTCGTCAACCCAAAAGCGCAGGCACTGGCGGGCATACTCCACCACGCCGGGGTGGCTGAGGTTGAGGGTGTTCCCGCAGCCGGTCCAGTTGTGGTAATCGCCGTCTTCCCTGATCCAATAATAGCTACGGTTATCGATTCCGCGCAGGGAGAAGGTCGGCCCTTCCAGGTCTATCTCCGCGCTATGGTTCAGCACCACGTCAAGGATCACTTCGATGCCCGCCGCATGCAGCGCTTTTACCGCATCGCGAAACTCGTTTAACGCCTGCTCCGGCGCGCTGGCGTAGCGCGTGTCGAGGGCGAAAATCGCCAGCGGGTTGTAGCCCCAATAGTTGCTTAACCCCATCCGCTGAAGACGCGGTTCGCTGGCGAACTGCGCCACCGGCATTAACTCTAGTGCAGTAATGCCCAGCATGCGGAAGTAATCGATCATCACCGGATGACCGAGCGCTTTATAGGTACCGCGGACATTCTCCGGCAGATCGGGGTGCAGATACGTCAGCCCCTTGACGTGGGCTTCATAAATCACCGTCTGGCCCCACGGCGTGCGCGGCGGCTTATCGCCGCGCCAGTCGTAATGCAGGTCGATCACCCGCGACTTCGGCGCTATCGCCGCGCTGTCGCGACGATCGGGAACGCGATCGCCGCCGTGGAGACGTTCATCGTCAGGCAACCCGCCGTCTACCTGATGGCAGCAGGGGTCAAGCAGCAGCTTCGCCGGGTTGAAGCGGTGCCCTTGCGTTGGGTCCCAGGGCCCGTGGACGCGGTAGCCGTAGCGCAGGCCAGGCCCGACATCGGCGAGCCAGCCGTGCCAGATATCGCCGCTGCGCGCGGGCAGGTCGACGCGCCGTTCATTACCCTGCTCGTCAAACACGCAGAGTTCCACCCGCTCCGCGTGGGCGGAAAAGAGCGCGAAATTCACGCCCTTACCGTCGTAGCTGGCCCCTAAAGGCGCGGGCTGTCCTGCCGCGAGTGCGATCATTGCGCCTCCCGCACCAGCCACACCGTCGCCAGCGGCGGCAGCGTAATGGAGAGGGAGTGTTCACGACCGTGGCTGGCGATCGGGTCGCTCTCAACGACGCCGCCATTGCCGGTGTTGCTGCCGTGGTAATGCATGGAGTCGGTGTTGAGCTCTTCACGCCAGCGGCCGGGCTGGTTGATGCCAAAACGGTACTCATGACGTGGGACCGGGGTGAAGTTGCTGGCGACGATAATTTCATTGCCCGCCCTGTCGCGACGAACAAAGATAAATACCGAACGCTCATGGTCGTCCACCACCAGCCATTCGAAGCCGTAGGGATCGAAATCCAGCTCGTGCAGCGCTTTATGGTGACGATAGGTATGGTTGAGGTCGCGCACCAGCCGCTGGACGCCGTGGTGCCAGTTATCGCCGCCTTCCAGCAGATGCCAGTCGAGGCTTGCGTCGTGGTTCCATTCGCGTCCCTGAGCAAACTCATTGCCCATAAACAGCAGCTTTTTACCCGGGAAGGCAAACAGCCAGCCGTAGTAGGCGCGCAGGTTAGCGAACTTCTGCCAGGCATCGCCCGGCATGCGGTCGAGTATCGATTTTTTGCCGTGCACCACTTCATCATGAGAGAGCGGCAGGACAAAGTTTTCGGTGTAGTTGTAGAGCATACCGAAGGTCATCTTGTCGTGATGATGACGGCGATGCACCGGGTCCAGCTTCATGTAGTCGAGGGTGTCGTGCATCCAGCCGAGGTTCCACTTGAACCAGAAACCCAGCCCGCCGGTGGAGGAAGGACGAGAAACGCCGGGAAAATCGGTCGACTCTTCCGCCATGGTTACCGCGCCCGGCGTCTGTTCGCCCAGCACGCGGTTGGTATTGCGCAGAAACTCAATCGCTTCAAGGTTTTCCCGACCGCCGAATTCGTTCGGCACCCACTCGCCCTGCTTGCGGCTGTAGTCGCGATAAATCATCGACGCCACCGCATCAACCCGCAGCGCGTCAATGCCGAAGCGTTCGATCCAGTACAGCGCATTGCCGACCAGGTAATTGCTGACCTCGCGGCGGCCGTAGTTGTAAATCAGGGTGTTCCAGTCCTGATGGTAGCCTTCACGCGGGTCGCTATGTTCATACAGCGAGGTGCCGTCAAACGAGGCGAGCGCAAAGTCATCCGCCGGAAAATGGCCAGGCACCCAGTCCAGAATAACGTTAAGCCCCGCGGCGTGCGCGGCGTTGATAAAGTAGCGGAAATCCTCCCGGGTGCCGAAGCGACGGGTGGGCGCGTACAGCCCGGTCGGCTGATAGCCCCAGCTGCCGTCAAACGGATGCTCGTTAACCGGCAGCAGTTCGAGGTGGGTAAAGCCCATCCATTTGGCATACGGGACCAGCTGGTCGGCAAGCTCGCGATAGCTCAGCCAGAAGTTATTATCGGTGTGGCGGCGCCAGGAGCCGAGATGCACTTCATAAATCGAGATCGGCGCATCAAACTGGTTAGCCTGCTTGCGCTCCGGCGGCTGTGCGACCTTTTCCGGCAGCCCGCAGATGAGCGAGGCGCTCTCCGGGCGCATTTGCGCTTCAAAAGCGTAAGGATCGGACTTCACCCGCAGGTTGCCGTGGGCATCAATAAGCTCGAATTTATACAGCTGGCCGTTCAGCGCGCCGGGAACAAACAGCTCCCAGATGCCGGACTCTTTACGCAGGCGCATCGGGTGGCGGCGGCCGTCCCAGTAGTTAAACTGGCCGACGACCGATACCCGGCGGGCATTCGGCGCCCATACGGAGAAACGCGTACCGACCACGCCGTCCATGGTATCGGCATGCGCGCCCAGCGTTTCATAAGGACGCAGATGCGTGCCTTCCGACAGCAGCCAGACATCGAGATCCTGCAACAGCGGACCAAAACGGTACGGGTCATCAATCAGGTTCTGCTGCCCGTGCCAGGTGACGGCCAGCTGATAGCGAAAAGGATTTTTACGACGCGGCAGAACGCCGCTGAAGAAACCGCGCGAGTCGAGGCATTCCAGCTTGCCGACTTTGCGTCCGGTTTTTGGTTCAATGACCCACACATCGGTGGCATCGGGTAATAATGCACGAACTTCCAGCCCGGCGTCGGTGTAATGCATGCCAAGCACGGAAAAAGGATCCGCAAAATGGCCGGCGATAAGCGCATTAATCACGTCCTTATCAATACGATTAGACATGGTTTCATCCTGTTGTAGGTGTCGCCCTTTCCTGTATCCGGCGACTTTTTTTTGACCTGAACGGCGCAGCACGTTATGCGTCCCCCTGCTCCGTCCCACCTTCAGGTAAGGAGACATCGTGACTCCTTACTTAAAGCATAGCCAAGGCTGAGTTACCTCCGTTGGGAAAAATCTAACATTCGCGTTTACTCCTTGTATTACGCAAAAAAAAGGGGTGTTTCAACACCCCTTTTCTCATCTTGTGACGACTACGCCAGCTGTCTTAGCATGCGGCGGAGCGGCTCGGCGGCCCCCCACAGCAGCTGGTCACCCACGGTGAAGGCCGACAGATACTCCGGCCCCATGTTCAGTTTACGCAGGCGACCCACCGGGGTGGTCAGGGTGCCGGTAACGGCAGCCGGAGTCAGCTCACGCATGGTGATATCACGATCGTTCGGTACCACTTTGGCCCACGGGTTATGCGCGGCCAGCAGTTCCTCAACGGTCGGAATAGAAACATCTTTTTTCAGCTTGATGGTGAACGCCTGGCTATGGCAGCGCAGCGCGCCAACGCGAACGCACAGGCCGTCTACCGGAATCGGTGAGGCGGTCGCGAGAATTTTGTTGGTCTCCGCCTGGCCTTTCCACTCTTCACGGCTCTGGCCGTTATCCAGCTGTTTGTCGATCCATGGGATCAGGCTGCCCGCCAGAGGAACGCCAAAGTTGTCTACCGCCAGCTCGCCGCTGCGGGTCAACGAGGTGACCTTGCGTTCAATATCCAGGATCGCGGAAGCCGGATCCGCCAGCTCAGCCGCAACATGGCTGTGCAGCTGGCCCATCTGGGTCAGCAGCTCGCGCATATGCCGCGCACCGCCGCCGGAAGCCGCCTGATAAGTCGCCACGCTAACCCACTCAACCAGATCCTGAGCAAACAGGCCGCCGAGAGACATCAGCATCAGGCTGACGGTACAGTTGCCGCCGACAAAGGTTTTAACGCCGTTGTTCAGACCGGCGGTGATAACGTCCTGGTTCACCGGGTCGAGAATGATGATGGCGTCGTCTTTCATGCGCAGCGAAGAGGCGGCGTCAATCCAGTAGCCCTGCCAGCCGCTTTCACGCAGCTTCGGGTAAATATCGTTGGTGTAATCGCCGCCCTGACACGTGACAATAATGTCCAGCGCCTTCAGTGCTTCCAGATCGAATGCATCCTGAAGCGTGCCACCGGTACTGCCACCAAAAGATGGAGCAGGCTGCCCCAGCTGGGAGGTGGAGAAAAAAACAGGGCGAATGGCATCAAAATCGCGCTCTTCAACCATGCGTTGCATGAGGACAGAGCCGACCATTCCGCGCCAGCCGATAAAACCAACATTTTTCATAACGTATTCCTGCGAGGTGTGTGCTGTTTGTTCCAGGCCAGTTTCCTACTGGTTAGTCCTTCACATTACAAAATGCAGCTAAAGTCGCAAGTGAAATTAATCAATGATTGCCAGGCAATCAGTAACGTAACTAATTTTGCATAGCGGCAGCCGTCGCTGGCCCCCCGGAATACCCTAATAATTATCAGGGAATTTATATCGCGAAGGAAATATTTTCCGCCGCTATTTTATTGATCAGGATTATGAATTACGGCAGAAATTCGGTTGTTTTACTCTTGCTAACCAAACCGGTTAAAGCCAGGCGTGGCGCGGGTTTGTGAGCCGTATGACGTTTATCGTATTTCTGATAGTGGCAGCTCGGGAGAGGGGTAAAGCTAAGGGTTTTCGATATAAGTAGAGCGGAAAAATTAACCCGGCATCGCCTCGCTCCGCCGGGTGTTTCACTTTGTCGTTTAGCTCAATAGCGTAAACGCAATCATGCCGACAATCGCCCCGACGGTGCCGAGGATGGTTTCCATCATCGTCCAGGTCTTCAGCGTTTGCGCTTCGGTCGCGCCGGTAAACTTACCGAACAGCCAGAAGCCCGCGTCGTTAACGTGGCTGACGACAATAGAGCCGCCGGCGATGCAGATAGAGAGCGCCGCCATCTGCGCGCCGCTGTAGTGCAGCTGTTCGATAACCGGCATCACCAGCCCAACGGCCGTCAGGCAGGCAACGGTCGCGGAGCCCTGAATAATACGCACCGCCGCCGCCAGCACGAAGCAGGTGATGGCAATCGGCAGGCCCATACCGGTCAACGCTTCGCCGAGGGCAGGACCGACGCCAGAGTCGACCAGCACCTGTTTGAACACGCCGCCCGCACCGATGACCAGCAGGATAATGCCCGCAGGCTGGAGCGCATGACCGCAAATCTCCATCACCCGATCTTTGGCCATCCCCTGACGTACCGCCAGGCCATAGATAGCCACCAGGCACGCCACCAGAATCGCGGTAAACGGATGGCCGATAAACTCAAACCATTCGTAGGCGGTAGAGCCTTCCGGCACAAAGCGCGCGGCGATGGTTTTCAGGCCAACCAGCACCAGCGGCAGCAGAATCAGCGACAGGCTGAAGCCGAATGACGGCATTTTGCCTTCGCCGAGGTGCGGCTCGCTAATATCGTCCGGAATATGCAGCTCAACGTAACGGCTGATAAAGTTACCCCACAGCGGTCCGGCGATAATCATCCCCGGGATCGCGGCGCACAGGCCAATCAGGATCATCCAGCCAAAGTCGGCGTGCATCTGCGAGGCCAGCAGCATCGGCGCGGGCCCCGGCAGCAGGAACGCGGCCGCAGCGGCTACGCCAGCAAACAGCGGGATCACCAGCTTCACCAGGTTGGTGCCGGTGTGGCGCGCCATTGAGAAAGCCACGCTGATCAGCAGCACGATCGCCACTTCGAAAAACAGCGGCAGCGCGCAGATAAGTCCGGCCAGGCCTATCGCATAGTGGGCGCGATTGTGGCCGAAAGATTTCAGCATCTTAACGGCAATCTGGTCGACCGCGCCGGTTTCATGCAGGATCTTACCGAACATAGCCCCCAGCGCGACGACGATAGCCAGAAAGCCCAGCGTGCCGCCCATGCCTTTTTCCATTGTCGCCGCGATCTTGTCCAACGGCATGCCGGAAAAAAGCCCTGCTCCAATAGAAACCACCATCAAAGCCACGAAGGCATGCATACGCGCCTTCATCACTAAAAACAGCAGCAGCAAAACGGAGCCGACTGCTGTTAAAACAAGCGTTAATGTACTCACTATTTACTGCCTTTGTTGATCACCTCAATGGTGCTGGCGACCACGCCTTCCAATGACTGGTCGATATCGACGATTAAAACATCGTTTTCATCCGCGCCCGGTTCCTGCAGCGTTTCAAACTGCGTGACCAGCATCTGAGTTTTAAAGAAGTGGCCTTTACGCGCCTTCAGACGTTGTTCGATAACCTCGAAGTCGCCTTTCAGGTAGATAAATGAGAGGTTCGGGTTACCTTTACGCAGGATGTCGCGGTAGCTCTTTTTCAGCGCGGAGCAGACAATCAGCGACACTTTATTGGTACGCTGCATGGCAAACGCGGCATCGTTCAGCGCCTGCAGCCACGGGGTGCGGTCATCGTCATTTAACGGTTCGCCGGAAGCCATCTTGTTGATGTTGCTGCGCGGATGCAGAAAGTCGCCGTCGAGAAACGCGGCGTGCAGTTGATGCGCCACTTCGCTGGCGACAGCGGATTTGCCGCTGCCGGAAACGCCCATCAGGACATAGATGTGGTGATCATGGTTAGTCGTGCTCAAAGCTTCCTCCCACTGGACACATACGCGCAGCCTGGCAGCGTTTAACGGCGTGGAATACTGGCGTACAGGTTAATTGTTACGGGTAACTGTTATCGGTAACATTGTCATGCCGGAGTTGTGGAGAAGCAATAACCATTCGTGCCAGATGTGAATATGTGTGATCTACTTCAAATTTGTCAGTTTAAATAGATCCGCCCGGTGACAATGTGAAACCTAAATCTAACATCTTAGGCGTCACCGCTTCACCGCGAATACGCGCCAGCAGTCGTTCAGCACCAATCCGCCCCATCCGCTCGCGCGGCGTCAGCACGCTGGCCAGACGCGGCTCCATCACCTGGCCGATATCGTGGCCGTGGAAACCGGCAATCGCCATATCGTCAGGGATTTTAAGCCCCAGCCGCTGGCACTCAAACGCCGCGCCGACCGCAAGGTCATCGTTGGTACAGAAAATGCCGTCAAGCTGCGGATATTCGCGACGCGCCTGGCGCATCAGCTCAATCCCCGATGAATAAGAGGAAGACTGCTCAACCATCACGCTGTAGGGCGTCATTCCGGCATCAAGCATCGCCTGCTCATACCCCTTCTGTTTGATGATAGTACGTTCATCAAGACGTGCGCCAAGATAGGCAACGTGACGATGGCCATGATTGATAATCGCCGCGGTCATCTGCCGGGCCGCTTCAAAGTTATCAAAGCCGACGGCGATATCGAGGCACGGCGACTGGCTGTCCATCAGCTCCACAACCGGGATACCCGCCACTTCAATCATCTTCAGGGTGCGCGGCGTATGGGTTCGTTCGGTAAGGATCAGGCCGTCAATATTCCAGGAAAGCATGGATTCCAGGCGTTTTTCTTCCATTTCCGGCTTATAGCCGTAGTGCGCCAGCATCGTCTGGTAACCGAAAGAGTCGGTCACGCTTTCAATACCGCGCAGCACTTCTGAGAAAACCTGGTTAGTTAACGAGGGCAGCAGCACGCCAATAGCGCGGCTGGTGGCATTCGAGAGGATGTCGGGGGCGCGATTAGGAATATAACCCAGTTCATCGAGAGCAACGGCTATCTTGCCACGCAGCGCTTCGGAAACCTGTTCCGGGTTACGTAAGTAGCGACTGACCGTCATTTTGGTCACGCCGACAAGATCGGCTACATCCTGAAGTACGGGTCTTTTCTTTTTCATCGTCCTGACTGCGATCAACGGGGAAACATTTTCTCAGTTTATCACGGACAAAGCGCAACCTTCCCTAACATCAGGGAAGGTTGCGCAATTTATTTAGACCCGATCGGAGAACGATCAGACGGGCGGCAGATCGAACAGCAGAATTTCGCTATCGCCGTCGGCGTGTACGGAAATCGCCTGCTCGTCCCAAATGGCCAGGCCATCGCTGGTGGTGGCCTTCGTTCCGTTGATGGTGACGTCACCTTTCACCACCTGGATCCACACCCGCCGTTCAGCGGCAATCTGATGCACCGACTGCTCGTCTTTCAGCAGCGCCCAGCGGTACAGTTCCATATCCTGGTACACCTTCAGCGAACCTTCGCGGGCATCCGGCGACAGCACCAGCTGTTTGCCCTGCGCGGCGTCAAAGCGGCGCTGTTCGTAGCGCGGCGTGATGCCATTTTTTTCCGGCATAATCCAGATCTGGTACAGATGCAGTTTTTCCGTGTTGCTTGGGTTGTACTCCGAGTGACGAATCCCGGTACCCGCACTCATGATCTGGAACTCACCCGCCGGCACCTGCTCTTTATTCCCCATGCTGTCCTGGTGCTCAACGGCCCCTTCCAGCACGTAGGTCAGAATTTCCATATCTTTATGCGGATGGGTACCGAAGCCCTGGCCTGCATCAATCACGTCGTCATTGATCACCCGCAGCGCCGAGAAGCCCATAAAGTTAGGGTCGTAATAGTTCGCGAAAGAGAAAGTATGCCAGGAATCCAGCCAGCCGTGGTTAGCGTGGCCGCGTTCGTTAGCTTTGCGTAAGTAGATCATGTTGCACCCCCGTATGTTTTCGATGGGATAAGTGTGGACCCAATCCCCTGGCGATCATAGAGGGTGAAAATTGACTCCTCTGTTCAAAAAATATGAACGAGTGCAGAGGAGCCATGAGGGCTTATCGGGTAAGGGTAATCGTGGCCGGAGATGGCTGTTCAAAGCCGCGTTCAAGGATCTCCAGATTCGTGAGAACGTCAGATTCCTTGACGAAATTTGGCTGACCGTTAACGAGGGTTTCATACAGCGAATCATAGACCCGCCCATAGTCGCCGGTTTCAAGCGGGATCTCTTCCCGTACGGTTTCGTCCGCCTCATTGACGTACTCCAGCAGACCAACCGTCTCGTCCGCGCCGAATCCCGGCTCGCCCGGCATAATATTGGCCTTCAGGCTGGTCTCCTGCTGGTCGATACCGTATTTAATAAACGACCCTTTATGACCATGGACGATGAATTTTGGATAGGGCAGCTTCACCAGATGGCTGGTTTTGACAATCGCCTTCAGGTTGCCGTAGAACAGCTGGGCCTCAAAGGTATCGTCCGGATTGGCCTTGTTGCGCAGGCTACGGATGTCGTAAGAGACATGGTCAGGGCGACCGAACAGGGAGATAATTTGGTCCAGGGTATGGACGCCCAGGCCGTAAAACGTGCCGTCCTGAGGCAGGCCGGGTTTCCCTCCATCTACCGGGCGATAGTTGTCAAAATGGTTTTCAATCTCGACGATCTCCCCCAGCTTTCCGCTCTCAATCACTTTCTTCGTGGTCAGGAAGCAGGAGTCGAAGCGACGATTCTGGTACGGCGTGACCGTTAATCCCTTGCTTTTCGCCAGGGCGAATAGCGTTTTTGCCTCGTCAAGGGTCGGGGTAAAGGGCTTTTCGACCAGCACATTTTTGCCCGCCTCCAGCGCCCTTTTGGCATAGGCAAAATGGCTGTCCGCATGGGTGCACACAATCACCAGCTTGACCTGCGGATCGTTAAGCACTTCGTCGAGGTCGCTGGTGAAGTGAATATGCGAGTATGCCGGTGCCTGTTCCTCCGGCTTTGCGCTGCGGCGAAAGATATGCGCCACGTGCCAGCGGTCTTTTCGGTGCAGGACATAGGGAAGATGGTAGCGGGTGGTGCTTTTGCCGAATCCAATAAATGCGCAGTGCAAAGTCATAACGCGGTCCTTTGTTAGGTCTCTGCTATTAACCATAGCGCAAGCTGGCTGCGAACTTAACCCCTTCAATAAGTGTGCCAAATTCTTAAATGTAAAAATTAACGCTCAAATTCATTGACCCTACGGCCTAAATTCTGGATAAGAGGGCCCTCGGGAAAAGAACGTTTTTTATCCAGCGCGTGGGAGCATGACGCCGCATCGCGCTCGCCGTTTCCCAAAACACGATGACTAAAGGAGTAGCCATCTCGTTCGTATGGAAAGCAAGTATATCGCCCTGAATAGCGCCCTTCTCTTTTGGCTGCTTGGCCTGATGGCCTGGTGCTGCGAATCCACGTATCTGGCCTGGCTATCGGGCTCTTTCTCCTTGTCATCCTTCGTTTTTCATTTTCAATATCATCGGATTAACCATATGTTTAAAAAGAATAAAAACGTTGAAGCGACGCCACAGACGGTGGCTACGCCGGTACTCAACAGCGCATCCCCGTTAGCCGTTTCCCGCAAACCTGCCGCCACGGTTATCGCCAGCGGCATCCGCTTTGACGGCAATATTATCGCCGAGGGAGATGTCGATATTTACGGTACCGTAAGCGGCAATATCGACGCCGAAGAGAGCCAGATTAAGATTATGGCCGGAGGCCTGGTCGAGGGAAATATCACCTGCCGCGAGCTGATTATCGACGGCTGCATCCTCGGCCAGTGCCGCAGCGAGACGATTGAAATCGATAAGAACGGCCAGGTCACCGGCACGTTGGCCTACCGCACGCTGGCCATTAACAAGGGCGGCGTTTTTTCCGGCCAGGCAGAGCTGCTGCCTGCGGCGGCAGATAAGAGCAACGTGGTGGGGTTTATCGCGGATACCGCGGCTGAAACCAAAAACAGAGCAGACAGACACGCCGCAGAAGCGGCGCAGTAGCGTCTTCGGGTGCAGGCTGAAAAAAAGCAAAAAAAAAGCCAGCACCCGGCTGGCTAAAGTAATACTGGAAGCAATGTGAGCAATGTCGTGCTTTCAGGCTTTCCGCAAGGGTCTCCCTGAATGCAGAGCAATAATAATCATTCTCATTCGCACTTGTCCACCTCTTTTTGCAAAAAATAGGCGTTGCTCCCTTTTTTAAAGTCAGCGATCTTTAAGGGGACGATTAACCTAAAAAGGAAAATGAAGAATGAGCGACATAGTGATACGTCACGCCGAGCCACGGGATGCTGAACCTTTACGCCAGATCACTGCGCATCCGGAGGTCTATCACGACACGCTACAGCTCCCTCATCCTTCTATGGAAATGTGGCAGGAACGCCTGCTACCGAAACCCGGTAGCCGTCATCTGGTCGCGACAATCGACGAACAGGTAGTGGGCCACCTCAGGCTCAGCATCGAACCCAGCCCTCGTCGCAGCCACGTGGCGACCTTTGGCGTCAGCGTTGCCGCGCAGGCGCACGGCCGTGGCGTAGGCAGCGCGCTGATGCGAGAGATGATTAATCTCTGTGATAACTGGCTGCGCGTCGATCGTATTGAATTAACCGTGTTTACGGACAACCCATCCGCGATGGCGCTTTACCGCAAATTTGGCTTTATTGTAGAAGGGACCGGCAAGCAATACGCCCTGCGCAACGGCGAATATGTCGATGCCTACTTTATGGCGCGGCTGAAGGGGTGACGCTCAACTAACCCTCTCCCGGCAGGGAGAGGGTCGGAGTGAGGGTAAACCTAATACCCTGCGGTTAAATCATCCGGGGAACGCGGATCGGATGCGCCGTACAGCGTGCCGTCCGGGCCAACCATAATACTCTGGGTGCTGCCCATCGCCTCTTTCACCGCCACTTTCTGCCCTTTGCTCTCCAGCAGCTTCAGCGTATCCGGGCTAAATCCCTTCTCTACACGCAGTTCGTCCGGCAGCCATTGATGATGGAAGCGCGGGGCGTTGGTGGCTTCCGCGACGTTCATTCCGAAATCAATGGTATTCACCACCATCTGCAGGACGGTGGTGATAATGCGGCTGCCGCCGGGGCTACCGGTCACCAGCCAGGTTTTGCCATCTTTCACCACAATCGTTGGCGACATCGACGACAGCGGACGTTTTTTCGGCTCGACGGCGTTGGCGTCACCGCCCACCAGCCCGTAGACGTTTGGCACGCCGGGTTTAGCTGAGAAATCATCCATCTGATTATTCAGCAGAATGCCGGAGTTCCCCGCCACGATGCCGGTTCCAAAGGTCGTATTCAGCGTATAGGTCACGGCAACGGCGTTACCGTCCTTATCCACCACCGAGAAATGGGTAGTCTGATTGCTTTCATACGGCGCCAGCTTACCGGGGCGAATCTGGCTCGACGGCTTCGCCTTATTGATATCAATCTGCTCAGCAATCGATTTGGCGTACGCTTTGCTGGTCAGCGCCTGCCACGGCACCTTGACGAAGTCCGGATCGCCAAGGTATTCCGAACGGTCGGCATAGGCGTGCTTTTCGGCTTCCGCCATCACCTGCATGGCGTCGGCGCTGCCGAAGCCGTACTTATGCATATCGAAGTTTTCGAGGATATTCAGGATCTGCACGATATGAATGCCCCCGGACGATGGGGGCGGCATTGAGAACACCTGATAGCCGCGATACTCGCCGCTCACCGGCGTACGTTCGACCGCCTTGTAATTCGCCAGATCCGCTTTGGTGATAAGCCCGCCGTTATTCTTCATCTCAGCGGCAATCTGGTCGGCAATCGCGCCTTTATAGAAGGCATCCGGCCCCAGCTCGGCAATCAGCTCCAGGCTTTTCCCCAGCTGTTTTTGCACCAGCTTATCGCCCTTTTTCAGCGGCTCGCCGTTTTTCCAGAAGATAGCCCGGCTGTTGGCATGGTCGGGGATCACTTCGCTGCCGTAGGTTTTCAGGTCGTCGGCCAGCGCATCATTTACCGTGAAGCCCTCTTCGGCCAGCTTAATCGCCGGGCGAATCACTTTGTTGAGCGGCATCGTGCCGTATTTTTCCAGCGCGAGGGAGAAGCCGGCGACGGTGCCCGGCGTGCCGGAAGCCAGATGCGAGGTCAGCGATTTCTTGCTGTCCGGGTTGCCCTGATCGTCGAGAAACATATCCCGGGTGGCCTGTTCCGGGGCCATCTCGCGGAAGTCGATCGCCGTGGTATTACCGTCTTTGGTTCGCAGCATCATAAACCCGCCGCCGCCGATATTACCGGCCTGCGGATGGGTGACCGCCAGCGCGTAGCCCACCGCCACGGCGGCATCGACCGCGTTGCCGCCCTGACGCAGAATATCCACGCCTACCTTCGTTGCCAGCGCGTCCACCGAGGCCACCATCCCCTGCTGAGCGCGGACCGGGTGAAATACATCTTCCTCTACGCCATAAGATACCGGCGGAGGGGCGGGATCTGCCGCGACGGTAAAACTGCCGCCCGCCAGCAACGCAGCGATGACCACCTGACGCCAGAGCGTTGTTTTTATCATTGTCATACTCCTGAATGATGTTTTTATTTACCCATAATCCTGGATGATAAGTCTTAAAAAATCATTGTTGCGCCGGAAAGGGAGTAAACTTAAGCGATCCCACGAAGTGAGGAGAGAACAATGAAAGCAATGTTATATCTGGCGGCGCTTCTGCCTCTGAGCGTCATGGCGCAGCCGATCAATATCGACAATAACCCCAATCAGCCGGGGTACGTGGTGCCCAGCCAGCAGCGGATGCAAAATCAGATGCAGACCCAGCAAATGCAGCAGCAAAACAATCTTAAGCAGAGTATTCAAAGCCAGTCGCGCGCGCAGCAGCAGCATCTTCAGACGCAGTTGAATAACGATCGGCAGCGGGTACAGCAGAATAACAATCTGACCCGTGAGCAGCCTCTCCCTAACACCAACGGTGGGATGCTGCAGCGCCAGACGACCCCGTAAGGGCCGCCTGACGCAGAAGCGGATTACGCCGGGAAGTTGGGGCCGATGACGTCAATCGCATCGGTGCAGATGCTGTCCACGCCCCAACGCAGCAGCTCGGCGGCGCGCTGCGGTTTGTTAACGGTATAGACCAGAATATGCAGGCCCGCGGCCTTCAGGCTCGCCACGCGCGCTTCATCCAGCAGCTTATGGTTGAGGTGAATAGAGACGCAGCCGAGACGCGCGGTCAGTTCGCGCCAGTCGTTGCGCCACTCATCCAGCAGCAGCCCGCGCGGCAGTTCGGGCACCGCCTCCTGCGCGGCTTCCAGCGCATCGACGTCAAACGATGAGAGCAGCGGCGGCGTCATCCCCTGCCACAGCTCACGCGCCGCCAGCGCCACCGCTTTACCGGTCAGCGGCCCGGTGCCGGTGGTCGGTTTAATTTCGATATTGGCCATCATGCCGTGCTGACGGCAGCGGTCGGCCACCTCGCTCAGCAGCGGCAGCGGCTCGCCTTTGAACTCGCCGCTGTACCAGCTGCCGGCATCCACTTTTAGCAGATCGTTCCACGCCAGTTCGCCCGCCACGCCCCAGCCGTTGCTGGTGCGTTCGAGATTGTCATCGTGCAGTAAAAAAATCTGCCCGTCTTTCGATAACTTAGCGTCAAACTCAATCATCGTATGGCCGTAACGAGCGCCGGTATCGATGGCCGCCAGGGTATTTTCCGGGGCCAGTTTACCGCCGCCGCGGTGGGCGACGATATGAGGATAAGGCCAGTGACTCATGCGCGTTGTCCTGTTTCACTATCAAAAAGATGCAGACTTTCCTGTGGCAGATGCAGCCACAGGGTGCTGCCCGCCTGCGGACGCTGCTGGTGCGGCAGCCGGACCACCAGCTTTTGCTCGCCCCAGCGCCCGTGGGCGAGGTTATCGGCACCTAAAATTTCCAGCGTATCCATCACCAGCGGTACGCCACCTTCCGCCTCGGAGCTTAATGCAAAATGTTCCGGACGGATACCCAGGGTCATCTTACGCCCGGCATAGCGGCGATGCTCGCTGTTGATGGGTAAAAGCATCCCGCCCTCAAGCTCGAAGCGGCTACCGTCGTCGCTGACCCGGCCTTCCAGCAGGTTCATTGCCGGGCTGCCGATAAAGCTCGCCACAAAGCGGCTGGCCGGTTTTTCGTAGACCTCGACCGGCGTACCAATCTGCTCGGCGATGCCTTTATTCATCACCATCACCCGCTGCGCGAGGGTCATGGCTTCCACCTGATCGTGCGTCACGTACAGCGAGGTGGTTTTCAGCCGACGGTGCAGCTGCTGCAGCTCCAGACGCATCTGCACGCGCAGTTTGGCATCGAGGTTGGAGAGCGGCTCATCAAACAGGAATACCGCCGGGTCGCGCACGATAGCCCGCCCCATCGCCACGCGCTGGCGCTGGCCGCCGGAGAGTTCGCGCGGACGGCGCTTCAGCAGGCCGTCCAGCTCCAGAATGCGCGCCGCTTCCTGGACGCGTTCGGCAATTAATCCTTTACCTAAACCGCGAATTTTCAGGCCCCACGCCATATTCTCTTCCACGCTCATATGCGGGTAGAGGGCGTAGTTCTGGAACACCATCGCAATACCGCGATCTTTCGGTTCCATTTCGGTGACGCGCTTGCGGTCGATCCAGATATCGCCGCTGGTGACCCGCTCCAGGCCCGCCACCATGCGCAGCAGGGTTGATTTTCCGCAGCCCGAGGGGCCCACCATCACAATAAATTCGCCGTCCGCGACGTCCAGCGTCAGCGGCTGGATCACCTGGGTTTTGCCATCCCAGCTTTTGGTTACTGCCTGTAGCTTAAGTCCTGCCATTTTATTTCTCACTATCCACTAGACCACGCACAAACGCGCGCTGCATGGCTAAAACGATGACAACCGGAGGAATCAGCGTGAGCAGCATCGCCGCCATCACCTGATTCCACTGCGTGGTACCCTGGCCGATGGCGATCATCCCTTTAATGCCCGCGACCGCCGTGCCGAGATTCACGTCGGTAATGATCAGCAGCGGCCACAGATACTGGTTCCAGCCGTAGATAAAGGTGATGACGAACAGCGCCGCCAGGTTGGTTTTCGACAGCGGCAGCACGATGTCGCGGAAGAAGCGCATCGGCGACGCGCCGTCGATACGTGCGGCCTCTATCAGCTCGTCCGGCAGGGTCATAAAGAACTGGCGGAACAGGAAGGTGGCGGTCGCCGAAGCCATCAGCGGCAGGGTGAGCCCGGCATAGCTGTCGAGCATTTTCAGGTTGGCGATCACTTCCACCGTCGGGAAAATACGCACCTCAACCGGCAGCATCAGCGTGATGAAGATCATCCAGAAGAACAGGTTGCGCAGCGGAAAACGAAACCAGACGATGGCGAAAGCGGAGAGCATCGAGACCGTAATTTTGCCCACCGTGATGCCGAAGGCCATGATGAAGCTGTTGAGCATCATCAGCCAGAACGGCGCGCTATTGGCCCCTACGCCGTTCACCCAGATAAACTTCATGTTTTCGAGCAGATGCCCGCCGGGAATCAGCGTCATCGGCGTATCAAAAACCGCTTTACTGTCCAGCGTCGCCGCGACAAAGGCGACATACAGCGGGAACAGAATGACCGCGATCCCTAAAATCAGCATGGTATGGCTGAAAATCGTCAGCCCGCGTCGATTCTCAATCATTGGTAGCGCACCTTTCGTTCAACGTAGCGGAACTGCACCACCGTCAGAATAATGACGAGGAACATCAGCACCACCGACTGGGCGGCGGAAGCGGAAAGGTCGAGCCCGGCAAAACCTTCACGGTAGATCTTATAAATCAGCGTTGTTGTCGCCTGAACCGGCCCGCCGCCGGTTGCGGCATCGATAACCGGGAAGGTATCAAAGAAGGCGTATACCAGGTTCACCACCAGCAGGAAGAAGCTCACCGGGGCGATCAGCGGCAGCGCCAGCCTGAAGAAGCGGCGAACCGGGCCGGCGCCGTCAATCGCGGCGGCTTCTACCAGCGAGCGGGGAATAGATTGCAGCGCGGCGAAGAAGAACAGGAAGTTGTAACTAATCTGCTTCCAGACCGAGGCGAAAACCACAAGGAACATCGCCTGACCGCTGTTCTGCGCGTGGTTCCAGTCGTAGCCCATCTCACCGAGGAGATGCGTAATCAGCCCGCGTCCGGGGTTGAACAAGAAGATCCATAGCACCGCCGCCACCGCGGGCGCAACGGCATAGGGCAGGAGCATCAGCGTCTGATAGAAGCGGCTGCCGCGCACCACGTAATCCACCAGCGCGGCGAAAAACAGCGAGATCAGCAGGCCGCTGACGGTAACCATCGTGCTGAACTTAATGGTGGTCCAGAAGGAGTCCAGGTAGTACGGGTCCTGGAAGAGGGCTAAAAAGTTATCCAGGCCAACAAACTGGCTGGAGAGCCCAAACGGATCGACGCTCTGCAGTGAATACCACAGCGCTTCGCCCGCGGGCCAGATAAAAAAGATGACGGTGATAACCAGCTGCGGCGCGACCAGCACATAGGGCAGCCAACGCGAGCGGAACACCGGACGGGATGATGACATAGTTAAACTCTGAGTTGGTTTCCCCTCATCCCGGCCCTCTCCCTAAACGGGCGAGGATGAAAAGACGGCTCCGGGCGATCCCCTCTCCCCGACGGGGAGAGGGTGAGGGGCTGGCTATAAGATTACGACCTGGTTGACTGCTCGAAACGGCGCAGCAGCTGATTACCGCGCTCAACCGCGGCGTCCAGCGCCTGCTGAGGCGTTTTCTTCCCGGTCCATACGCTTTCCAGTTCTTCATCCACGATGGTGCGAATCTGCGGCATATTGCCCAGGCGCAGGCCTTTGGTGAACGGCAGCGGCGGCTTGTTCAGCATCTGGCGCGTCGCGATATCGGCACCGGGGTTCTTATCATAGAAGCCCTGTTCGCGGGTCAGGTTGTAAGCGGCGGTGGTAATCGGCAGATAGCCGGTTTTCTGATGCCATTCGGCGGCGTTTTCCGGCTTAGTCAGGAAATCGAGGAATTTGGCGACGCCGGTATAGGTTTCTTTGTCTTTACCCTGCATCACCCACAGGCTGGCCCCGCCGATAATGGCGTTTTGCGGCGCGCCTTTCACGTCGGCGTCGTACGGCATCATCCCTACGCCATAGTTGAACTTCGCGTACTGGCGAATATCCGCGAGGGAGCCGGAAGAGGCGGTGGTAATGGCGCAGTCGCCGTTATAGAACTTCTCGGTGGATTCGTCTTTACGCCCGAAGTAGCTGAAGTCGCCTTTCTTGTTCAGTTCTTCGAGCAGAGCGATATGCTTCACCTGCTCCGGCTTGTTGAACTCCAGTACCGCATCGGTACCGTCGAAGCCGTTGTTTTTGGTCGCCACCGGCAGGCCGTGCCAGGCGCTGAAGTTTTCAATCTGAATCCAGCCCTGCCAGCCGCTGGCGTAGCCGCATTTCATCCCGGCAGCTTTCAGCTTTGCGGTATATGCCGCCAGATCCTGCCAGGTTTTCGGCGGCTGTTCCGGATCTAATCCGGCTTTTTTAAAGGCGTCTTTGTTGTAGTACAGCACCGGCGTGGAGCTGTTAAACGGCTGGGAGAGCAGATGGCCGGTTTTGGAGTCGGTGTAATAACCGGAAACGGTTGGCACGAACTGCGTTTCATCAAACTGAATGCCCGCATCGCTGAACACCTGATAGACCGGCTTAATCGCCTTCGAGGCCATCATCGTCGCGGTGCCGACTTCGTAAACCTGCAGAATAGCCGGGGCGTTGCCGGTACGGAAGGCGGCGATGCCGGCGCTCAGGCTCTGCTCATAGTTGCCTTTATACACCGGAACAATTTTGTAGTCCGGGTTGGCTGCGTTGAAACGTTGCGCCAGTGAATCAACTTCTTTCCCCAACTCCCCTTCCATCGAGTGCCAGAACGGGATAGTGGTTACCGCCAGGGCTTGTCCGGCAAATGCCAGGCTGAGCGCCAGTCCTAAAGCTGTATGTCGTAACGATATCATCGGTTATCTCTCTTGTTGTTCCGGATGCGCGATTTCACGCGTTTTATGTTCGCGGGGGTAACATGACATGCTCGAATGACAGAAAAATAACTATTGCATTACAAAAATATTACAATAAATTGGCAAAAACATGATGAAACGGTGAAAAAAAAGTGGCAGGGAAATGGCAAAGCGAAAAAGAGAGGCGGCGCAGGCTACAGATAAGCGGGGATCTGTAGTTAAATAGGGGGCGTTAAACAGCACTCTCCGGCGAGCCGTCATAAGGAAAAATATGAAGACGCTTCATAAACCTACCGAACGCGTTTTACTCATTCTGGAAACCTTAGCCAACGCGGACGGAATGACGCTTTCCGAGCTATCGCTCAAAACGGATATTTCAAAGGGAACCATTTTCCCGATCCTCAAATCGCTGCAGTACCGGAAATATATCAGCCACGACGATCGCAACGGCATATATACGCTGGGGATTTCGTGCGCGGTTCTGGCCAGCTCAACGGTGGAAAAAGAGTTCTGGCTGAAAACGATCAATAGCGAAATGCACGCGGTGGTCAATGAATGCAATGAAGTTTGCCAGCTCGGCATTCTGGATGACGCCTGGGTGCTCTATGTTGATAAAGTTCAGGGCGACCAAACCGTGCAGCTGGTCTCTAAGGTAGGGACTCGCCTTCCGGCAATCTGCTCTGCCCTGGGCAAGGCGCTGCTGCATAAGCACCGCGACGAAGAGATCCTGGAGCTCTATCCGCAGGGTTTTCCTTCCGTTACCGCCCGCAGCGTAACGAATATGGCTCAGCTTCGTCAGCAGCTGGAATGGGTCGCCGCCAACGGTTATGCCATGGACGATCGGGAAATCAACGACGATACCATCTGCTTTGCCGTCCCCCTGCTGCAGAAAGGCATTATTCTGGCGGCGATCAGCGTCTCATTGCCCTCTTTCCGCGCCAGCGATGAAAAAACGCAGCAGGTTATTCGCGCGTTAAAAGAGGCAAAGGGTCGTATCGAAAGCGTGCTGAATAAGCTGCCTGATATTAAAAATTACTGATTTATTCGCCAGCGGTGCCGTCGGAATTGTGATTTCCCACACAATACCGATATTTAATGATCCGCCGTGATGCCCATATCTTCTGCATAATTCCCTATTTATTCATTGATTTAATCAATTATCCATCCGCCTTTTACGCCATTTGACTTCACGTCGATGGCGTGTTTACTTATGCTTAATCGCAAATACAAACAGTGTTTGTATATACGAACAACAAAGAGGTTGAATATGCAAAGTCGTTACATCACCCCGGCAATAACGGTTTTTGATGAGCAGGGCAGGCTGGATCCTGACGGAAATTTTCGCCTGTACGATTTTATTAAAAGCAGCGTATCGGGATTTGTCGTCATGGGCAGTACCGGCGAGTTTTTCTCGCTGGATATGAAAACATCCCGTCAGATAATTCAAATGGCGGCAGAGTTCCCGCGCGAGGGAATAAAGGCCTATGCGGGTACCAGCCGCATGGATATTGACGAGTGCGTAGAGCTGGCAAACTATGCAGATGAGTGCGGGCTGGATGGCGTCATGATTATCAGCCCGTGGTACTTCCGCCTGACTGATGAAGGCATTTATACATTTTATAGCCAGATTGCCCGCCGCACCGCCGCCAAAATATTCATCTATAACTTTCCGGAGCGTACCGGCTATTCCGTCTCGCCGGAGGTCTGTTTACGACTCGCCAGCGAGTTCCAAAATATTGTCGGTCTTAAAGACACCATTCCGGACACCAATCACACGTCGCAGGTGATTCGCCAGGTAAAATCTGAACTACCGTATTTTGAAGTCTATGCCGGTTATGACAATAACTTCGCGCACAATGTCCTGGCGGGGGGCGATGGATGTATTGGCGGGTTATCCAATATTTGCCCTGAAATATTCCGCGACTGGATGCAGGCATTTAACGATAACGATGTGCAGCAAATTTCTCGGTATCAGCAAAAAGTGGATGGGTTAATGGATATTTACGCGGTTAACGATCCGTTCATTCCAACATTTAAAAAAGCGTTACAGCTGCGCGGAATTATTCAGTCCGACCGCTGCACGCCACCGTTTAGCTCGCTCGCCACCTGCCAGACCGAAAGTATTCTGCGGATACTTTCCCGCGCTGGTATTGAAATTAATGCCTGACCCCCACGCGGAGGTATTATGAAAACCATCACAGCTTACGACAATCCGGCCCTCAATTCCGCGATTACCAAATCATGGAAGCGCCTGGTGCCACTGATGTTTATTTTGTACTTCATCGCCTTTATCGACAGGGTGAACGTGGGATTCGCCAAAGAGGCGATGCAGGTGGATATTGGGCTCTCCAATTCCGCCTTCGCCCTCGGCGCGGGGATCTTTTTCGCCGCCTATGCGCTGTTTGGTATTCCCGCTAACCTGATTCTGAATAAAATCGGCGCGCAAAAATGGTTAAGCATCACCACCGCGCTGTGGGGCGTTCTCTCTGCCCTCACCGGACTGGTGCAGACGGAAACCCAGTTTATTGTTCTGCGCTTTTTACTGGGGTTAGGCGAAGCCGGTTTTTATCCCGGTATTCTGCTGCTGGCCTCAATCTACTTTCCCAATAAAGTTCGCGCCTCCGTCGTCGGTATCTTCGTGCTCGGCGTGCCGCTGGCATTAACCTTAGGCTCGCCCATCTCCGGGGCGCTTCTGGAAATGCACGGCTTCCTCGGCAAACCCGGCTGGTTCTGGATGTTCTTTATCGAAGGCATTCCGGCGGTCATCATGGGGATCTTTGCCTGGTTCTGGCTTGATGATACGCCGGCCAAAGCGCGATTCCTGAACGACGAAGAGAAAAAAGCGCTGATTGCTCAGCTTCAGCAGGAGCAGCGGCAGACGGAAACCAGTAGCGTCGGCACCGCCCTGAAAAGCCTGAAAGTCT
The DNA here is from genome assembly GCF_040064585.1 of Klebsiella sp. CN_Kp113. Taxonomy (NCBI): domain Bacteria; kingdom Pseudomonadati; phylum Pseudomonadota; class Gammaproteobacteria; order Enterobacterales; family Enterobacteriaceae; genus Klebsiella; species Klebsiella sp. CN_Kp113. Next base: position 92,593 of record NZ_JBEAID010000016.1, read on the forward strand.
GGCACCTGGCGCTGATCTACGGCACCATCCAGATCAGCGTTTACGGGCTGATGTTCTTCCTGCCTTCGCAAGTCGCCTCGCTAATGGGCTCCACCCTCGGCTTTAAGGAGTCGCTGGTTGCCGCCATTCCGTGGGCCTGCTCCGCCGTCGGCGTCTATTACATTCCGCGTCTGGCGGACAAAATGCCGGCCCGTCGGGTGCTGATTTCAGTCATCTGTATGCTGGCGGCGGCGCTGGGGCTGTTTGTTTCTGCCTGGTCCGGCCCGGTACTCGCCATTGCCGCGCTCTCGCTGTCGGCCATCGGCTTCCTCTCCGTGCAACCTATCTTCTGGACTTTCCCGGCGCAGATTGTGTCAGGCTCGGCGCTGGCCGCCAGTATCGGCTTTTGCACCACCATGGGCGCATTTTGCAGCTTCCTCGCGCCGCTGATTCGCGTTGAGGTCGATGCCTTCTTCGGCAACGATTCGGCGGGTCTGGTCGCCCTGTCGCTCATCACCGTCTGCTGCGCGCTGCTGATTGCCGCCCTTGCCGGCAGAAAAGCGACAAACGGCGTCGCGGTCCCCCATCACTAAGTCCTGATGCGCTTATAACAAAGGATAATGAACATGCAGACCATCTTAAAAATTGACCCTACCGATAACCTGATCGTTGCGCTGCAGGACTTACGCAAAGAGCAGCGGGTTCACTGGAACGATGAAGCCTACGTTCTGCGTAGCGATGTCAAAGCCAAACATAAATTCGCCACCGAGGATATTGCGCCCGGCGATATCGTGTCGCTGTACGGCGTTCCGGTCGGTAAAGCGACGCGCCCCATCACCCGCGGCGAAGCCATTACCACTGAGAATATCAAACACTACGCGGCCCCGGTTTCGCTTGACGACGTCGCGCCCTATGACTGGCAGCAGCCGGATGTTTCCGCCTGGCAGCAGCGGACTTTCAAGGGGATCGTGCGCGAAGATGGCCGGGTCGCCACCGCGAACTACTGGCTGGTCATTCCGCTGGTATTCTGTGAAAACCGCAACGTTCAGCGCGTCACCGATGCGCTGAACGACGCCCTCGGCTACGCCAATAACGGCCTGAAGAATTTTGCTCGCCAGGTAACGTCGGCGGGGGCATTAAACGATACCCGGCATCTGCCCTTCCCGCATCTTGACGGCATCCGCTGTATTACCGTCAATTCCGGCTGCGGCGGCGCCACCTCGGACAGCATGACGATGTGCGACGTGCTGGCCGCCTATTCCGATCATCCCAACGTTCTTGGCGTGACGGTTTTTGCCCTCGGCTGTGAAAAAGCGCGGATTGTTGATTTCAACGCCGCGCTGGCGAAGCGCAACCCGAATTTCAACAAACCGATTATTTACTTCAGACAGCAGGACTGGAGTAGCGAAGAAAAAATGATGCAGGATGCGTTGACTGAAACCTATAACGCGATCCGCGAAGCCCCCGTCGCCGAGCGGCAGGACGTCCCGCTCTCCCACCTCAAAATCGGCGTTAAGTGCGGCGCTTCTGACGGGTTCTCGGGGATCAGCGCTAACCCGGCGATGGGCGAAGTGTCGGATCGTCTTGTCGCCCTCGGCGGCGCGTCGGGGCTGGCGGAATTCCCCGAGCTGTGCGGCGCTGAAGGGGATATCGTGCAACGCTGCGCGACCCGCGAGCTGAAAGAGAAGTTTCTGTCGCTGATGAAAAACTATGAGCATGTCGCGAACTTCTTCGGCACCACCATCGCCGATAACCCCAGCCCGGGAAACATTGCCGATGGGCTGATCACTGACGCGATAAAATCCGCCGGCGCGGCGAAAAAAGGCGGCAGAGCGCCGGTAAGCGCGGTATGCGACTACGCCGAACCGATGGGAGAAAGCGGCCTTTCGCTGGTCTGCACGCCGGGCAACGATGTGGACGCGGTAACGGGCCTGGTCGCGGCGGGGTGCAACGTGGTGATCTTCTCAACCGGGTTAGGTACGCCGACGGGGAACCCTATCGTTCCGGTGCTTAAGGTTTCAACCAACTCCGCGCTGGCGAAAAAGATGCCGGATATTATCGATTATGACTGCGGGCCGATTATCGAAGGCACGCCGCTGGCGGACATCGCCGACGGCCTGTTTGAGAAAATCATCGCCACCGCCAGTGGGACCTGGCGCACCAAAGCGGATGCGCTCGAACAGTATGATTTTATGCTGTGGAAACGCTCTCTGGAGCTGTAGTAGCCAGGTAAAATGCCCGGCATCTGCCGGGCGTTTTGTCTTCACTACCCGCCCAGATAGGCGCTGCGTACCGCTTCATTCGCCAGCAGCGCGTCGCCGGTATCCTCAAGCACCACGTGGCCGTTTTCCAGCACGTAGCCGCGGTCGGCCAGCTTCAGCGCCTGGTTGGCGTTCTGTTCGACGAGGAAGATGGTCATTCCCTGCTCGCGCAGCTGTTCGATGGTATCGAAGATTTGCTGAATGATAATCGGCGCCAGACCGAGCGAAGGCTCATCCAGCAGCAGCAGGCGCGGCTGGCTCATCAGCGCGCGCCCGATAGCCAGCATCTGCTGCTCGCCGCCGGACATGGTGCCCGCCCGCTGAACCCGGCGCTCATGCAGGCGCGGAAACAGCTCATACACCCATTTGATGCGGGTCTGGAACTGATCGCGGTCGGCAAAAAAACCGCCCATCGCCAGGTTCTCTTCCACCGTCATCCGCGAGAAAACGCGGCGCCCTTCCGGCACGATCGCCACCGCTTCGCGCATGATTTTCGCCGTCTGCCAGTCGGTAATATCTTTACCGTCGAAAACCACGCGGCCGCTGGAGGCGCGCGGGTCGCCGCACAGGGTACCCAGCAGAGTAGTTTTTCCCGCGCCGTTGGCGCCAATCAGGGTGACAATCTCTCCCTGATTGATATGCAGACTGACGTTGTGCAGCGCCTGGATTTTGCCGTAATGCGCGCTGACGTTGTCAAAAGATAACATCACTTTTTCCATCTTATGCGTCACCACCATTATGCTTCACCTAAATAGGCGCGGATCACGTCCGGGTTGTTGCGGATCTCTTCCGGCGTACCGTTGGCCAGCGGCGTGCCCTGGTTTACCACGTAAATACGATCGGAAATGCCCATCACCAGCTTCATATCGTGCTCAATCAGCAGGATGGTGGTGTTGTGATGGCTGCGCAGCTCGACGATTAGCTCGTCCAGCTCTTTGGTCTCTTTCGGGTTTAGCCCCGCCGCGGGCTCATCCAGCATCAGGATTTCCGGCTGGGTCACCATACAGCGGGCAATCTCCAGACGGCGCTGGTCGCCGTAGGCCAGGTTACTGGCCTGCCGGTTGGCGTGCTCAAGCAGGCCAATACGTTCAAGCCAGGTCGCGGCGCGGTCCAGCGCTTCGCTCTGGGCGCGGCGGAAGGACGGCGTCTTCAGCAGTCCGGAGAAAACCCCGGTTTTCAGCTGCTGATGCTGCGCCACCAGCAGGTTTTCAATCACCGTCATTTCGCGGAACAGACGCACGTGCTGGAACGTTCGCACTACGCCCATACGGGCAATCTGCTGGCCCGGCAGCCCTTCCAGATGCTGGTCGCGCAGCATAATGGTACCGCCGGTTGGCTTATAGAAACCGGTCAGACAGTTAAAAACGGTGGTTTTGCCCGCGCCGTTAGGGCCGATAAGCGAAACGATTTCCCGCTCGCGCAGCTCCAGCGACACGTTGTTGACCGCCAGCAGGCCGCCAAAACGCATCATCAGACCGTTTACGGATAATAATGGCTGACTCATGCCTGCTCTCCTTCTTTGGCCTGCCCATTTTTCAGCTTCAGCTGCGGACGGGTCATCGGCAGAAGCCCCTGCGGACGCCAGATCATCATCAGTACCATCAGCGCACCCAGCATCAGCATGCTGTATTCATTGAAATCACGCATCAGCTCGCGCGAGACCACCAGCAGAACCGCCGCCAGGATCACCGCGAACTGGGAGCCCATACCGCCGAGAACCACAATCGCCAGCACAAAGGCCGACTCGGCGAAGGTAAAGGATTCCGGGCTGACGAAGCCCTGACGGGCGGCGAACAGAGTGCCGGCAAAACCGGCAAACGCGGCGCTAATGGTAAAGGCGGTCAGCTTGATGCGCGTCGGGCTGAGGCCCAGCGAGCGGCAGGCAATCTCATCTTCACGCAGCGCTTCCCACGCGCGGCCCAGCGGCATACGCAGCAGGCGGTTAATCACGAACAGACTTAACACCACCAGCAGCAGAGCGACCAGGTAGAGGAAAATCACGCGATCGGAGGGATCGTACTTCACGCCGAAGAAGTTGCTGAACGTATCCCAGCCGCCTTCGCGGGCGCTGCGGCTGAATTCAAGGCCGAACAGCGTCGGTTTCGGGATCTGGCTGATGCCGTTCGGGCCACCGGTTATTTCGGTGTTGTTAAGCAGCAGGATGCGCACGATTTCGCCAAAGCCAAGCGTGACAATCGCCAGATAGTCGCCGCGCAGGCGCAGGACCGGGAAGCCAAGCAGGAAGCCCGCCGCCGCCGACACCAGCCCCGCCAGCGGCAGGCAGGTCCAGAAGCCCAGACCGTAATAGTGGTTCAGCAGCGCGAAGGTATAGGCGCCGATGGCATAAAAGCCGCCGTATCCCAGCACCAGCAGGCCGGAAAGCCCCACCACCACGTTAAGGCCCAGGCCGAGGATGATATAGATCATCGTCAGGGTAGCGATATCCACCGTCCCGCGCGACACCATAAACGGCCACGCCACGGCGATAACCAGCAGGGCGATCAGGAACAGCTTCTGTTTTACCGTCGAACCGTCGATAGCCGGCAGAATAAACTTCGGCCCGGAGACGTTCTTCATGGTTTTCTGGAAAATGGGACGCAGCAGCTGGAAGAAGAAGACCACCGCGGTACCGATATAGATCCACTGCCAGCGGATATCGGCGGCGGTATCCACCACCAGCTTCGTGCCGTCAAGCTCCAGCTGCACGCCCATAAAGACGCCCGCCAGGATAAAGAACATCACCGCGGACAGCAGCGCCATCGCAAAATGCATCGGTTTCATACTTTTTCTACCTCCGGACGGCCCAGGATACCGGTAGGCATCACCAGCAGAACCAGGATCAGCAGCGCGAAGGAGACCACGTCTTTATATTCCGTACTGAGATAGGCAGAAGAGAGCGCTTCGGCGATACCGAGGATCAGCCCGCCGATCATCGCCCCGGGAATGCTGCCGATGCCGCCCAACACCGCGGCGGTGAAGGCCTTCATCCCGGCCATAAAGCCGATGTACGGGTTGATTACGCCGTAGAACTGACCGAGCAGAACGCCGGCAACCGCCGCCATTGCCGCGCCGATCACAAACGTCAGCGCAATCACCCGGTCGGTGTTGATGCCGAGCAGGCTGGCCATTTTCAGGTCTTCAGCGCAGGCGCGGCAGGCGCGCCCCATGCGGGAATAGCGGATAAACAGCGTCAGCGCCAGCATGGCGATAAACGTCACCACCCAGATAACCAGCTGCATGGTGGTGATAGTAGCGGTGAAGTTATCGCTGCTGCCTACCGTCCACTGGCCGTTGAACAGGCTCGGCAGCGCGACATCGCGCGAACCTTCCGTCAGGCTGACGTAGTTTTGCAGGAAGATGGACATCCCGATGGCGGAGATCAGCGCAATCAGGCGTTTTGAGCTGCGCACCGGCCGATAGGCCACGCGTTCGATACTCCAGCCGTAGGCGCTGGCAATCACGATAGCGCCGACGAATCCGGCGGCAACCAGCAGCCAGCTGGTATCGATACCCATCATCATCAGGGCGGCAATGATCATGAAGGAGACGTAGCTGCCAATCATATAGACCTCGCCGTGGGCGAAGTTGATCATGCCGATAATGCCGTACACCATGGTATAGCCGATGGCAATCAGCGCATAGGTGCTTCCCAGCGTGACGCCGTTAAACATCTGCTGCAGAAAATAGAGAAACTGCTCGGACATAAGGTAACCTTTTTCTACCCGCCCGCTTTGCACGGGCGGTGGGATAACTTGTCTTATGGCTTATTTCGCGAGGGTGGATGACCCGTCCGCGTGCCACTGGAAGACACCAAATTCAAATCCCTTCAAATCGCCTTTTTCGTCCCAATTCAGCGGCCCAATCACGGTTTTCGCGCCGTGAGCTTTTAGATCTTTGATTAAATCCAGCGGCTCCTGGCTTCCGGCCCGGTCCATCGCCTGCGCCAGCGACTGCACGGCGGCGTAGGTGATCCAGACATACGGACCACTCGGGTCTTTCTTCTCGGCTTTGAGCGCGTCAACGATAGCGCTGTTGGCCGGGTCCTGGTCATAGCGTTTTGGCATCGTCACCAGCATGCCTTCCGCCGCATCGCCCGCGATGTTGGACAGCGACGCGTTACCCACGCCTTCCGGGCCCATAAACACGGTTTTCAGGCCCACGGAGCGCGCCTGGCGCAGCATCTGGCCCATTTCCGGGTAGTAGCCGCCGTAGTAAACGAAGTCGATATTCTCTTTTTTCAGGCGCGCCAGCAGCGCGGAGAAGTCTTTTTCACCGGCGGTAATGCCGTCGAAGAAGACGATATTCGCGCCGCCTTTTTTCAGGCTCTCCTGGACAGAACGCGCAAGGCCTTCGCCGTACTGCTGCTTATCATGAATGATAGCAATACGCTGCGGCTTGACGGTTTCCATGATGTATTTTGCGGCGGTTGGCCCCTGCGAAGAGTCCAGACCGGCGGTACGCATGATGTACTGATAGCCGCGCTGGGTCAGCTCCGGGTTGGTCGCGCCCGGGGAGATCATCAGAATGCCTTCATCTTCATAGATATCGGATGCCGGCTGGGTGGAAGAAGAGCAGAGGTGGCCGATAACGTACTGAATGCCGTCATTGACGATTTTGTTCGCCACCGCAACGGCCTGTTTCGGGTCGCAGGCGTCATCGTACTCCACGGCAACCAGCTTATCGCCCTTGATGCCGCCCTGGGCATTAATATCTTTGATCGCCTGGCGCGCGCCGTTGAATTCCATATCGCCCCACTGGGCTACCGGGCCAGACATCGCGCCAACAACGGCGACCTTAATATCTTTGGCAAAAGCCGCCTGGGACATCGCCAGTGCGACTAACCCCGCGATAACCGTTTTCGCGTTCCTTTTCATGCTGCAGAACCCCGTTCGTGATGTGGTGTAAATATTTTGTATTTTTATGGTTAAAAAGCATTCTGTACTTTTATTAAACAACGCTACTTTTACCATTATCTTTAATGGTTTAGCGAGGTTTTTTGCCTGAATACAGAGTAAAATCTCTATTTTTCAGGCGATTAAGCAAAGATAATATTCTGTATTTGCTGGAAGATAAACAAAAAAAGTCCAGTAAACAGCATAAAATAACGATACATAAGGCGGAATAAAACGCTACATTTTAGGTTAAAATTCTGCTTATTTTTCGATCCATGATGAATTGCTCTACCCTGCTCCTTCCAGGAAAACGAATCCCCTGATGAACAGGCAAAAAACGGCGCTCCGCCTGGCGGGGAATTTGGATACACTAACGCCTCTGTTTTGACTGGACCCTCGCGTATGAAACTGACCATTATTCGTTTACAGCACTTCAGCGATCAGGATCGCATCGACTTAGGTAAAATCTGGCCGTCGCAGGATCTTGCGGCACTGGCTCTGGATGAAAGCCATCGTATTTATGCCGCCCGCTTCAATGAACGCCTGCTGGCCGCGGTTCGCGTGACGCTAAACGGCGTTGAGGGCGAACTCAGCGCGCTGTGCGTGCGTGAAGTGACCCGCCGTCGCGGCGTCGGACAGTATTTAGTGGAAGAGGTGCTAAGGGATAATCCAGAGATCGGCAGCTGGCGCATCGCGGATGCCGACGTGGAAGACCGCGGCGTGATGGCGGCGTTTATGCAGGCGCTGGGCTTTAACGCGCAAACCGGCGGTTGGGTAAAAAAGCAATAAATCGGCGAAAGAAGGCTGAACATTCCCGGATTGCGGCGTAACGCCTTATCCGGGCTACAAAAAACCAGACCGCACCAGCCTGTAGCCCGGGTAAGCGCAGCGCGACCCGGGAAGAAACCGAACCAATGCATCAACCCCGGCGCATTCCCCGGGTTGCGGCGTAACGCCTTACCCGGGCTACCGACTAAAAAAGGCAACGTACGTTGCCTTTTTGCTTTTACCTTTCTCCTCGCCTATGCGAAGAGGCAAGGATCAACTGATTTAACCAAGAATTTCGCGTTGCAGAAAGGCGTCAAGACCCGAAATCCCCGGGAGCTTACATCAGTAAGTGACCGGGGTTGAGGGACGCAGACAACGCATCTGCGGCGTGAAAGGCGCAGGTTAAATTATTTGGCGTCGGTCGCCGTACCATTAGCATGCCAGGTAAACACGCCGAACTCGAAGCCCTTCAGATCGCCCTTCTCGTTCCAGGTGAGCGGCCCCATTACGGTGTCGACCGTTGCGCCCTTCAGGTATTTAGCGATTTCAGCCGGATCTTCAGACTGATTCAGGCCTGCTTGCAGCGACTGCAGCGCGGCATAGGTGGTCCACACGAACGCGCCGCTTGGATCCTGTTTCTTCGCTTTGATCGCATCCACAATCGGTTTGTTCGCCGGAACCTGGTCGTAGTTCTTCGGCTTGGTGACCAGCATACCTTCCGCAGAAGCGCCCGCGATGTTAGACAGCGACACGTTCGCTACCCCTTCCGGCCCCATAAACTGCGTTTTCAGGCCAGCGGCGCGAGACTGACGCAGGATCTGCCCCATCTCCGGGTGATAGCCGCCGTAGTAAACGAAGTCGATATTCTCTTTTTTCAGACGCGCCACCAGGGTAGAGAAGTCTTTCTCGCCGGCGGTGATGCCATCAAAGAACACCACGTTGGCGCCGCCCTTCTTCAGGTTGTCCTGTACCGCGCGGGCCAGGCCCTCGCCATACTGCTGTTTGTCGTGGACAATCGCGATGCGCTGCGGCTTCACTTTTTCCAGGATATATTTGGCAGCGGTTGGCCCCTGATCGGAGTCCAGACCGGTGGTGCGCAGAATCAGATGATAGCCGCGAGCCGTCAGCTCCGGCGCGGTGGCCGCCGGGGTGATCATCAGCACGCCTTCATCTTCATAGATATCAGACGCCGGCTGGGTGGAAGAAGAGCACAGGTGACCGATAACGTATTTGATACCGTCGTTAATCACTTTGTTAGCGACGGCAACCGCTTGTTTCGGGTCACAGGCGTCGTCGTATTTTACCATCTGCAGCTTATTGCCTTTGATACCGCCTTTGGCGTTGATATCGGCAATGGCCTGCTCTGCGCCAGTAAACTCCTGGTCACCGTACTGCGCTACCGGACCGGACATCGCGCCAACAACGGCGACTTTGATATCTTCGGCCATTGCCGTACCGCTCATGATTAAGGCAATACATCCTGCCAGTAACGCTTTACCCTTCATATTCATCCTGAGGCTCCCCATTATTATGGTTTTTGCATTTGTTGTGATGTTGTTTATTAGCGCATTATTCTAATTAGACACATAAGAAAAGCATATGATAGTTAGATTAGGGTCTGCCGCCTGCGCTTTTGCAGCACACTATGCTAAACATACCGTCATTCAGGAGAATTGGAAACGATAAAATTGCGGAGTATGTAACAGATAAGTGACAAATAAAAACCCGCGCCGGAATAAACCGAACGCGGGGGCATGAGCAACGCGACTACCAGCCCGCAGGCAGGTAGCCAAAGGCCGAAGCGATGGCGTAGGCGGCGCTGCAAAGATAGAGCAATACGATGAAGATCTGGATTAAGGGATGCGTGATTAGCGCCGGGCAGGTCCAGCCGGGGGTGATGTCACCCTGCCGACGCGAGCCTTTGAGGATCAGGATCGGCATGATAGATAAAATCACCCCGCTAAATACCCCGGCAAAATAGAGCGCGTTCACGAAGGACACCATCCCGCTATAGGCCAGAATAAAAGGCGGCACGGCGACCACTAACAGCACCTTAAAGCGTTTGAACGGCTGCTCGTCGTTGCCCAGGCGAAACTGATCGAAAATATTGGTCAGGAAGCTTCCGCCCAGCCCCCAATAGGAGGTCAGCATCGCGCAGAGCGCAAAAAGATTTGCCGAGAAGAAAGCCCACTCGCCGAGCGCCCTGCCCCAGGAAATGGTTGCCACATCAGAAATATTATCCAGCCCGCTTAATGCAATCACCGAAAGCGGGACCAGCGCCAGCAGGCAAAAGGTTAATAACATCCCCACCATAATGGCCTTCGGCAGCTTCTCCGGTTTATCGGCGAAGCCGCGCGCCATCTCCGGCACGATATACTGCGCGGAGAAACAAAACGCGACAACGTTAAATACCGGCACCATATACAGCCAGTTGCCGTCCAGCAAATAACCGACGCTGGCGGTCTCTTTCAGCAACGTCGCGGCAACCAAAATGGTTATCATAACGACCATGCCGATACTGATGAATTTCTCACCCCGGCCAATCGCCTTCAGGCCAAGATAAAGCACCCCGGCCGCCGGAATAAAAAACAGCGCGCTGCCCAGGGCCGGCGAGATGCCGAATAACGAATGCAGGAGTTTACCGCTGCCGGTCATATAAGCCGTCAGCGCGCCGACGCTGTTGACGCAAACGGAGAGGAACATCATCAGCGCGCCAAAGCGGCCGACGTAGCGCTGCGACAGGCCGCTAAGCTGCAGATGCTTACGCGTGCGCAGCGTCGATTCCGCCACGTAGAGCATGGTGATGGTCGTCAGGCTACCGACCACAATCAGCCAAAACAGCAGCGGCAGAAAGCCCGCTTTGCTGGAGGCATAGGCGATGGATAGCACCCCAGCGCCGATATTGGTGCCGACGATCATCGACACGCCTTCAATGAAACTGAGGGATTTTGCAGGTACAGCGGTACGCTCCCGGCTCGTCAGAGCCGGAGAAAAGGTGGAGTTGTCAGACATAATATTTAATGAGATGGTCACTCCCTCCTTCCCGGTACTATGCTGAGGACAGGCTT